>NZ_JBHVQS010000001.1:536806-606068 GCF_042886435.1 Streptomyces sp. NPDC058000 | reverse complement strand
CGGAGGGCCCACTGCACAGTTGAGGCCCAGGTCAGCGACCTGGGCCTGGTTCGTTGTCTGGGTCTTTTATGGGGCGGCGTGTCCGCCGCGTTCCCCAACTTGGGCCTGCGGTCTGTCTTGAAGGCGACGGACGGGCCGACTCACGGGGCCGGGGTCGCGCCCCGCGGGCTCGTCCGCGTGACGGCGTCGATCTGGGCGTTGAGGAGGTCGAGCGCGGTCTGCGGGGTCAGATGGCCGATCAGGACGTGGGTGGTCAGTCCGTCGGCGAGGGCGAGAAGCGTGTGTGCCGCCCGGTGCGGATCGTGGTCCGCGTGCAGGGCTGCGCCACCGTGCGGGGCCGGGTCGGGCGCGCGGCCCTCGCTGAGCAGACGCACGAGCAGGGGGTGCAACGCGGCGTAGTGGTTGCGCAGCACGGTGGCGAGTTCGGGGGTCACCGCGGCTTGTGCGACGAACGCGAGCCAGACCCGGGCCTCGGTCCGGTGCGCCTCGTCGACCAGGGCGACCTCGCCCAGTACGTGCTCCAGGGCCGAGCCGGTCGCGCCCGCCGCCGTGGCGGTGCGGGCGTGGGCCTGCTCGGTCACCCGCTCGGTGACCCGCTCGCCGATGTGGTCGAGCGCGAAGACGAGCATCTCCTGCTTGGTGCGGAAGCAGCGTTGGACCGCCCCCATCGAGACGCCGGCGCGCGTCGCGACATCGCGCAGGGTCACGCCCTCCAGGCCGCTGCTGTCAGCGAGTGCGCACACCGCCTCGGCGATCCGGCGCCGCCGCTCCTCGTGGTCCACCTGTCTGGGCATGGGCTCCCTCACCGCTCTCGTAGTAATGCGCTTGCATCGCTTCCCAGCATAGGATGTGATGCAAGCGCATCGAAACGAATGGACAGTCGATGCCATGGCGTGGCACGTCATGGCGTGGCGAGGGAAAGGGGGCGGGGGTGCGCGCTCACCACACGGACCGAGCGAGCGGCCCGACGACGCGATGAACACTGAACTGTGGAAGCTGAACGCGACCGAGCTGGGCGCGGCCGTCACCCGTGGCGAGGTCCTGGCGGCCGAGGTGGTGGAAAGCCATCTGGAGCGCATCGCGGCGGTGAACCCGGCCGTGAACGCCGTCACCCAGCTCATGGCGGACAGCGCCCGCGAAGCCGCGGACGCGACCGACCGGCGCCGCGCGGCGGGTGAGCAGCTCGGCCCGCTGGCCGGCGTGCCCTTCACCGTCAAGGAGAACATCCACGTGGCGGGGTGGGCGACCACGCACGGCGTGCAGAAGTTCCGCGAGCACGTGGCGGAGGCCGACTCCCCGCCGGTGCGCCGGCTCCGCGAGGCGGGAGCGATCCCGATCGGCCACGCCAACATGCCCGACCTGGCGATCTCCTCGGACCCCGCGAGCCAGCTGTACGGCAGGACGTACAACCCCTGGGACCGGTCGAAGACCCCGGGCGCGAGCAGCAGCGGCGACGGGGTGGCGGTCGCGGTCGGCATGGCGGCGCTCGGCCTCGGCAACGACTCGGGCGGCTCGGTGCGCATGCCCGCGGCCTTCAACGGAGTGGCGGCACTGAAGCCGAGCTACGGCCGCTTCGCCGCCGACCACCGCGTCATGGGCCAGGAGCCGATGCTGGCCTCCCAGCTCATCCCCGTCGACGGCCCGCTCGCCCGCTCGGTCGCCGACCTGCGCGCGGCCTACGAGGCACTGGCGGGCGCGGACCCGGAGGACCCGCGGGCGGTCCCGGTACCCGCATACGGGCCCCGCCCCGCCGGCCCGCTCAAGGTCGGCGTCGTGGCCGACCCGGCCGGAGCCGGCGTCCATCCCGAGGTCCGGGCCGCCGTCGACGAGGCGGCCACCACGCTGGAGCAGGCGGGTTACGCCGTGGAGGAGGTGCAGATCCCCCGGCTGGGCGAGGCCCTGGAGTGTTACGGCACGCTCATCATGACCGAGTTCGGCGTGAAGTGGCCCCGCATCAGGAAGTTGCTCAGCGAGAAGGGCGCCCAGCACCTCGACCTGTTCATGGAGCGCACCCCGCACACCGATCTCGCGGAGTTCCTCCGGCAGACCGGCGTCCGGCTCACCGTCCAACGTGACTGGGCCAAGTTCCTGGACGCCTACCCGCTGCTCCTCGGGGCCACCTGCCCCCAGCCCGTCCCCGCGATCGACATACTCCCCGACGACACCGACGCCGAGAGCCACGCCCAGATGATGCTGGCGGGGGCCCTGTGCACCGTGACCTCCCTGGTCGGCGTGCCTGCGGTGAGTGTGCCCACCGGATTCGCGGAGGGCATGCCGCAGGGCGTCCAGCTCATCGGTCAGATGTACCGCGAGGACCGGTGCCTGGAGGCCGCCGAGGTGATCGAGCGCCACTTCGGCGTGCTCGCACCCATCGACCCGCGCCCGTAACCGGAGCGCGCACCGGTGTCCGCCCTGGCGACGGGGCAGGGCGGACACCGGAAACCCGGCCCGGGCTCTGGGCCTGGCCGCGGAACGCCTCCCGGCCCGAGGCCGCCGCGGGCCAGAGAGGCGTTTCTGCCGCGTGGGGTGCGTCGGCTCGCTTTTAATGGTGGCTGAACCACCAGTAGGGGTGGGCTACTTGGGGAGGTAGGCGGAGCGCATGCTGAGTGAGGCGTTGCGCGCGGTGGCCGCCGCCGGCGGGGCCGCGGTGGTCCGGGCGGCGGGCACGGACGCGTGGGCGGGCGTCCGGCAGCGCACCGCCGAGCTGTTCGACGGTGGTGCGGAGCGGCAGCAGGTACTCGACGCGCTCGACCGGACGCGGGCCGAGCTGGCCGAGCCGGCCGACGGCGGCGGGGCGGCCGCCGCCGGTGCGCGGTGGCGCGACCGGTTCGCGCAGCAACTGGCCGGGCTGAGCGGTGCGGAACGGCTGCGGTTCATCGACCAGTTGATGGAGTGCGTGGAGTTGGCTGAGTTGGCTGAGTTGACTGAGATGACTGAGATGACTGAGTTGACTGAGTTGGCGGGAGCGGACCGGACGACGACCGGTGCCGGTGCCGGCGACGGTGCTGGCACGACCGTCCAGGGGGATCTGTCGGTGCGGGCCGAGCGGGGCGCGGTGGCGGGTGTCTTCCAGGGCTCGGTGCACCTCGAAAACCCTCGCCCGCCGGGTGCGGACCAGGACTGACCGCACCCGGGGACTTCAGTCCGACCGTCCACGCCACCACCTCCGTCCTGTCCTCGGCCCACGGCGCCGCCTTCGGGCACGTGGAGAACCTCCACTACCACCCGACGGGAGCCGGGCGGGCGCCGCTCGCCTGGCCGCACCAGGTGGGCGTCGTACCGCCCGAGGCCCACTGCTTCCAGCCGCGTGACGCCCGCACCGCGGGGGACGATCCGGCGCCGTGCCGGATCCTGTGCGGGCTGGGCGGGGCCGGTAAGACGCAGTGGGCCGCGCGGCTGGCGCGGGAGGCCCAGCGCACCGGCGCGGTCGCCCTCCTGGTGTGGGTCACGGCCAGCACCCGGGAGGCGATCGAGTCCGTCTACGCCCAAGCGGGCCAGGAGGTCGCCGGGGCCGATCCGACCGACCCCCGGCGCGCCGCCCAGCAGTTCCTCTCCTGGCTGCAACGGACCGAACGGCGCTGGCTGATCGTGCTGGACGACGTCGCCGATCCGGCGGACCTCCGGGAGCTGTGGCCACCGCACCGTCCGCAGGGGCAGGTCCTGGTCACCACGCGCCGGCGGGACGCCGCCCTGATGGGGCAGGGCCGCGCCTTCGTCGAGGTGGGGGTGTTCACCCCGGACGAGTCCCGCTCCTACCTCGGCACGAAACTCGCCGCCCACGGACACCGGATCACCGACGCGGCGGCCGCGGAGCTCGCCGCGGACCTCGGCCACCTCCCGCTGGCGTTGGCCCAGGCGGCCTCCTACCTCACCGATCAGGGGCTGTCGTGCGCCGAGTACCGGCGGCGGCTCCGCGACCGGCGCAGGTCCCTGCCCGACCTCCTGCCGGAGCACGGTGAGCTGCCCGACGACCACCGGGAAACCGTGGCCGCCGTCTGGGAGTTGTCGATCGAGCGCGCCGACCAGCTGCGGCCCCGCGGGCTGGCGCGCCCGTTCCTGGAGATGGCCTCGGTGCTCGGCCCGCACGGCATCCCGGCCGCGGTCCTCACCGGCGAACCCGCGCGGGCCTACGCGGGCGGCTGCCCGGTGCCGGAGGCGACCGGGGACGGGGCGGGAGAGGTCTGGTACGACGACGTGCCGGTCGAGGACGCGCACGCCGCGCTGCGGTGCCTGCACCGCCTCAGCCTGATCACCCTGGACCCGGACGACGCCCGGCAGACGGTCCGGGTGCACGGGCTCGTCCAGCGGGCCACCCGGGAGTCCCTGGCCCCCGAGCGGCTGGCCACGGCGGCGTACCACGCGGGCACCTGCCTCCTCCTCGCGTGGCCCACCGCGGCCCACGAACAAGGCGGGCCGCTGGCCCGGATGCTGCGCGACAACGCCGATGCCCTGTACGACATCGCCGGGGAGGCCATGTGGCCGCTGCACGGCTACTACGCCTTCAACCAGAGCGCGGACAGCTACGGCTGCGCCGGTATGCAGTCCAAGGCCGTCGCCAAGCTGGAGGACCTGTGCACGTCCGCGGTCCGCCACCTCGGAGCCGACCACTCGTACACCCTGAAGGTGCAGCGCCAGCTGGGGTACTGGCGGTCGTGCAACAAGGACGCCGACGCCGGTGACGCCCTGGTGGACGCGCTCGAAAGCCACCGGCGGGTCTACGGCGACGACCACGTCCACACCCTGGCGGTCAAGGGCCACCTGGCCGAGCTGCTGGGACGCGGGGGACTCCCGCACGGCGCGGTCCACGTCTTCGAGGACATCCTCGACACACTCCTGCGCAGCCATCCCGACGAGCGCGTGCGGATCCTCGAAGCCCGGTGCCAGATCGCCTTCTGGAACGGGCTGGCGCACCAGGACCCGGCGCAGATCCCCGCCCTGGAGCACCTGCACGACGCCTTGCTCGCCGAGCTGGACTCCGACGACGAGTTGGTGCTCACCTCCGCCCACAACATCGCGGCGCTGCGCGGTGAATGCGGGGACCCCGCGGGGGCGGCCGCCCGGCTCGAAGAGGTCGCCCGCGTCGAGGCGCGGACCCGTGGTGCGGACCACCCGGAAAGCCTGACGACCCGTCATAACCTGGCGTTCTACCGGGCGAAGGCCGGCGACCTCGACCGGGCCGTGGCGGAGCTGAGCGCCGTACTGGACGACCGGCGGCGGGTCCTCGGCGAGAACCATCCGAGCACCGACAACACCCGCGACAAACTGGCCGAACTGCGCGCATCGGCCGGCTGAACCCCCTCCCGGACCGGCCGGAACGGACTTACGGCACGCTTAAGTATATTTATGCCTCAAGCGATCCGAGGGGGACAGTTCGTGATGCGCGTGATGGTCGTCGACGACGAGCCGCTGCTGCGGATGGGGATGCAGCACATCCTGCGGGCGGAACCGGACATCGAGGTTCCGGTGACCTGCGAGGGATGGGAGGCGGTGGCGGCCGTCGAACGGCACCGTCCGGACGTCGTCCTGCTCGACATCCGGATGCCGCGGGTCGACGGACTGTCGGTCCTCGCCGAGCTGCGGGCGCTGGCCGATCCCCCGGTGGTGGCGATGCTGACGACGTTCTCCGCGGACCAGGACATCGCGGCCGCGCTGCGCGGCGGGGCGGCCGGGTTCCTGCTGAAGGACACCGCGCCGCAGGAGCTGACGCACGCCGTGCGGCTGCTGGCCGCGGGCGGGTCGGTGCTGTCGCCGACGGCCGCCGACACCGTACGGGACGGGTTCCTCAGCTCGGCGGCCGGGGCGCCGCCGGCCGCGGGGGCGCCCCGGACGGCCGGCGGGGCGGCCGGGAGCGGGCTGACCGAGCGCGAACGCGACGTGCTGGCGCTGCTCGCCGAAGGACTGTCCAACGCGGAGATCGGGCGGCGGCTGCTGATCAGTTCGTCGACGGCCAAGGACCACGTCAGCGCCATCCTCACCAAGCTGGGGCTGGCCAACCGGATCCAGGCGGCGGTGTACGCCCACCGGCATGCGCTGACCACGGGCGGTGCGGCCGCTGTCGGTGGCTGATGAGGCGGGCGCGGGGCGCGGTGGACGCGGCGGCGGTGACGCTGGCCGCCGTGGAGATCCCCACGGTGTGGAGCCTGATCGGTCCGGTGGAGCTGGTGCTGTACGCGGGGACGGCGCTGCTGCTCCTGGCGCGGCGCCACCTGCCGGTGCCGGTACTGGTACTGACCCTACCCGCCGCGGTGACGGGGCTGCTGCTGGCGCCGATGATCGCGATGTGCCAGGTGGCCTACGGCACGGACCGGCGGGCGGTGACCGGGGTCTGTTCGGGGTTGCTGTTCGCGGTGGCGCTGGTGCCGTGGCGGCCGGCGGAGGCCGAGGTGTGGTCCTACGAGGACGGGCTGCTCGGCGTGATCTCGTCGGCGCTGCTGGCACTGGGACCCACGGCGGTGGGGGCGTTGTCCCGGACGCGGAAGGAACTGACCTCGCGCATCGAGGAGTTGACGCACAGCCGGGAGCGGGAACGGGAGCTGCTGGCACGGTCGGCGGTGGCGGAGGAGCGGGCCCGGCTGGCCCGCGAGATGCACGATGTGGTCGCCCACAACGTCAGCCTGATCGCGGTGCAGGCCGGGGCGCTGCGGAGCACCACGGGCGAGGACGCCGCGCGACAGACCGCGGCGACGATCGGGGAGCTGAGCCGCGGCACGCTGCACGAGCTGCGGACGCTGGTGGGGGTGTTGCGGAGCGGGTCGGCGCCAGGCCCGGTGGCGGCCGGTGAACCGGCGCCGGAGGGGCCGGGGTTGGCGGAGCTGCCCGGGCTGCTGCGGGCCGGCGGGGACCATGTGCGGTACGAGGGGGCGGCGGCCGGGCGGCGGTGGCCGGCGCCGGTGGAGCGGGCCGCGTACCGCATCGTGCAGGAGGCGGTGACCAACGCCCGCAAGCACGCGGCGGGGGCCGGGGTGACGGTGGCACTGCGGGACGGCGGTGCGCCGCCCGCGGTCCCGGCGGGCGGGACGCTGGTCGTCGAGGTGCGGAACGGGCCCGGGGGCGCGGTGGCGCCGGACGGCGAACGGCCGCTGCCCTCGTCCGGGTTCGGGCTGGTGGGGCTGCGGGAGCGGGCCGAGCAGCTCGGGGGGCGACTGGAGGCGGGGCCCACCGACGACGGCGGCTTCGTGGTGCGGGCGGCGCTGCCGGCCCGGACGACCGCTCAGGGCCGGTAGGGCCGGTCCGGTGGATCGGGGCCGGATGGGCCGCGGCGTCCGGCGCGGCGCGCGGCGGGCCGGTGTGTGCCGCGCGGGGACCCCGCCGATCGGCGGGGGCGCAGAGCAGACGGTCGGCGGATGTACCGGGGCGTCCCCGCTTGGCAGCATTTCGTGGGGTTCGACCCGCACGACGTCGGCCCCGCCCTGAGGAAAGCAGGGCGGGGCCGACTCCCATGGCCATGGGCTTTTCAGGATAAGCACGTCCTTTGACCACGGGACCGGTACACCCGGTCCTGGGAGGTATCTCATGAAGAAGTCCTTCAGCCGCGCGGCCGTTGCCGGCGCCAGCGTCGCCGTCGCCGGTAGCGCCCTGCTGTTCCTGGGCGTCGCCGCCCCGGCCGTCCTCACCGCGTTCTTCGGCTTCACGTCCGCACAGGCGACCGGCGCCGCGACCGCGATCATGGCCGGCATGGACGTCGCCACCGCGCTGTCCATCTTCGGTGGCGCCACCGCCGTCGGTGGCCTGGGCCTCACCCTGCTCCGCAAGGCCGTGGGCAAGAAGGCCATCGTCAAGTAACGCCGTCACCGGGGTCGCTGCGCCGGCTGCACCGCCGCGCAGCGACCCCGGTCGTACCGCCGGGACATTCCATGGCAGCGCTCGTCACCTCCGAACACCACGCGGCGCACACGGCGCCGGACGGCCCCCCGGGCAGGCTCGGGACCCGACTCCTGGGCGGCTGGGGACGCCTGCTGCGCCGGCAGCGAGCCGCGCTCGTCGTCGGCAACCTGCTGTGGCTGGGGCCCATCGCCGCCGGCTGCGCCCTGGGCGACCGGCTCGACTTCGGCGTCCGGGCGCGCACCGTGCCCGCCGGCGGCGACCTGTGGTGGTCGATCGTCGGCACCAACGCGGGCGTCGCCCTGCTCGCCTTCGCCGGGGTCCTGACGTTCGGGCTGGCCACCATCGCCTTCAGCCTGGTCTCCGGGCTGCTGACCGGTCTGGGGATCGCCCAGGCGACGACGGTGGCCGGATGGGGCGACCTGGCCCGGCACGTCCTGCCGCACGCATGGCTGGAACTCCCCGCCATCGGGATCGCGGTGGGCGCCGGTGTGGTGCCGTTGATCGCGGCCACCCGGTGGCTGGCCGGCAGGGGAGGGGCCCGGCCGTCGCTCCGGGACGTACTCGGCGACGCCTTCGGGCTGCTGGGGACGTCGCTGTTCCTGCTCCTCATCGCCGCAACGATCGAGACCTGGGTGAGTACCTGATGCACACGACCTCCCCGGAGCGGGCCCCGGCCCCGACCCCGACCCCGACCCCGTCCGCGGCCGCGGACGGCGCCGTCGACACCGCCGCCGACACCGCCGGCGCGGGGGCGGCGCATCCCGCCGATCCGGCGCCCGACGCCCCGCGCGGTGCCGCGGTCGCCCGCTGGGCACAGCTCGGCGGGCTGGTGGCCTGCGGTGTGCTGCTGCCCGTGCTGATGGGGCGGTTCTGGGACCTCTACCGTTCCGCGGCGGCGGACAAGCTGCCCCAAGGGACCGCCGGGCAGTTGGACGTCGCCGCCTGGGCGGCCTGGGCGACGAGTTGGCTCTTCAACGGCGTGGCGTACGGGGTGCTGGCCCTGGCGCTGGGTGCGCTGGGCGCGGCCTGTTGCCGCTGGGCCGGGGCGAGGGGCGACTTCCGCGGGCTGCGGTGGACGGTGGGCGCGGTGGCCGCCGGCTATCTCGCCCTGCGGCTGGCGGTGTTCCTCGTGCTGTCGCTGGCGGGCGCGGACGACCGTGCGCTGCTCGACTGGCTCTCCGCCCCCGAACCGAGTCTGCTGCTGCTCTGGGCCGCCACCGCCGTGGTGCTGCGCCGCGCGGCGCCGGAACTGCGGCCGCTGCACACCGCGTGGTGTGCGGGCGCGCCCGCCCTGCTGCTCGGGGCGCTCTTCGCCGCGCTGTGAGCCGCGCGGCACCGGCGCCGCGCGGCTGCCGGGACCCGCGCCCCGCCGAGAGAAAGCCCCGGCCGTGAAGGCCCCCGCCGAGAGGAAGCGTCCCCCCACATGACCGTGCCCCGCGCCGCCACCACCTCGACTTCCGTACGGTGGCGGCGGTTCGCCGTGTGCAGCGTGCTGCTCAGTGCCGCGTTCGCCTGGTGCCGGGCGGCGCTCTACACCGTGCAACGGGACGAGGTGCGGGCCGCGGTCGCCGGGGCGCCGCGCCTCGCCGACGCCAACCGCACGTTCGTCGCCGACGCCCAGGACGTCCTCCAATGGGCGTGGTGGGGCTTCCCGGTACTGCTGCTGATGCTGACCGCCGTCGCCCTGGTGCTGCGGATCGGACAGTTCCTGCTCATCGGTGTCAGCGGCGCGGTGGGGCCGGCGCTGGCGGCGAGCGGGTTCCTCTTCCCGGGGACCGGTCCGCTGCGGGCGCTGGCGGTGGCGTTCTTCGTGACGCTGCTGTGCGCGGTGACCGCGACGGTGCTGCCGGGGCGGCCGCGATGAACCACCGCGCGCCGGTGACCGGCGGCGCGGCGGACCACGGGGTGCGGGTGCGCCGCGCGGTCCGGCGGCAGGTCCGTGCGGTGGTCGCGCTGGCGCTGGCCGACGGGCGGCGCAAGCTCAATCTGCTCCAGGGGCGGGCCACTCCGCGGTGGGCGCAGATCGCCACCGCCGGCTGCTTCGTCCTGGGGGCGGTCGCCGCGCTGGCCCTGGCGGTCGGTGCGGGGCTGCTCGCCGCGCACACCCTTCCCCTCGCCTCCGCCGATCCGGCCGGGCTGGCGCGGTACGCCTGGCTGCCCGCGGTCCTGGTGGTCGTCGCCATGGCCGCCGGGGCGCGCCCGAACGAGGTCCGTCTGGTGGCCGACCCGCCGGACCGGGCGGTGCTGCTGTCCCTGCCGGTCACGCCCGGACAGCTGTTGTTCGTACGGGCGGTGGGGCCGGCGCTGGCGGCGGCCGGCGGGGCGGCGGTGACGGCCGGGGCGTTCCTGACCGCCTGGCTGGGCGGCTCGCCGGCCGGCAACCGGCTGCTACCGGCGGCACTGACGCTGACCGGGGGACTGCTGCTGGTCGGGCTGGTCCTGCGGCTGACGCTGACCGGGCTGCTGGCGCTCGCCCGGGACGGTGCCGCCCGGCTGCGGACCCTGCTGCTGGCCGGCGGCGCCGGGGTCGCCGCGGGGCTCGTGGCGGCCCCGTTCACCGCGGGACTGCGGGAGCACGGGCCGCTGGCCCAGGCCGTGCCGCGGCTCGCCGGGCAGGCGCTGAACGCCGTACGCCCCGGCTGGTGGGACGCGCTGGTGGGCGGTGGCGCGCCCCGTATCGCGGCCTTCTGCGCCGCCGTCGCGCTGCCGCTGGCCGGTCTCGCGGGTGGGCTGCTGCGGCGGGCCGCGCGCACCCGCGTGCTGCGGGCCGACGGCGCCGGCCCGGTACGCGGCTGCGCGCCGTCCGGGCAGCCGGCGCGGGCCCGCGGCAGGTTCCGGTGGGACGGGCTGCACCGGCGGTCGGTGCTTGTGGTGTTCCTCGCCAAGGACCTGCGGGCGGCGCTGCGCGGCCCGACGGCGGCCACCCTCGGGCTGCGGCGCTGTCTGCTGGGCGGGGTCGCGCTGCTCGGCGCGGGTGCCGGGCACGTCCTGGGCACCGGCGGCGAGGACCCACTGGCCGTGCCCGCGGTCACCGCGGTGGGGGCGCTGGTGGGCGGCGTCCTGCTGGTGGCCGACGAGGCGGTGCAGGTGGCCGGCGTCGAGGCGGAGCGCACGGCATGGGACGCGCTGCGGCAATCGCCCCTGTCGAGCGGTCGGTTGATGGTCTGCAAGGCGGTGTCGTTCACGGTGACCGTGGTGGGCTTCGTGGCGCCGGGGGCGGTCGGCTGGGCGCTGCTCACCGGCGGGACCGGCCCCGACCTCGGCCCGCTGCTGCTCACCGCGCTCGCCGCGGCCTGCGCCGTCGGGGCCGCGGCGGTGGCGACGTCCACCGTGATGCCGCCCGCCGAGCACAGCGGCCAGGGGCGGGTCACCCGCTCCCCCGCTGCCGGGGTGCTCCAGGCGACCCTGACCGGCGCCGTCATGCTCCCCACCGTCGCGCTGTTCCCGCTGACGCCGCGGGAGGCGCCGCTGCTCCGCGCGCTGCCGCCGTTGGCGACCTGCCTGGTGCTGGGGGCGGCCGGCGCGGTGCTGCTGGCCCGCTCGGCGCGGTCGCGGAGCCGGCCGGCCGCGGACCCGGCCCCGTCCGCCTGCGCACCCGCACCGGGCCGGCCCCCGCACGGCTCCGCAACCACCCCCCTCGATCGAAAGGCGACACCACGGTGATCACCCTGCGCGGGCTGACCGCGGAACACGGCGGGCACCCGGTACTCCGGGGCATCGACGCCGAGTTGGCGGTGGGCGAGTTCGTCCACCTCATCGGGGAGAACGGCAGCGGCAAGAGCACCCTGCTGCGGGTCGTCGCCGGACTGCACGCGCCCGGCGGCGGCGACGTGCGCGTCGGTGGCCACCCGCCGGACGCCCCGGAGGCGAAGGCCCTGCGCGGTTTCGTCCAGGACGACCCCCCGCTGTACGACTACCTCAGCGTGCGCGAACAACTGGCCTTCACCGCCCGCCTGTGGGGGTTGCGGCCGGCCGCGGCCCTGACGGCGCTGGAGCGGTTCGGCGCCGGTCAGTGGGCCGACCACCTGGTCCGGGAGCTCTCCCTGGGCACCCGCAAGAAGGTCGGGCTGGTCGCGGCCACCCTGCACGCCCCGCGGCTGGTCCTGCTCGACGAGCCGTTCAACGGCCTGGACCACGCGGCGGTGGACGCGCTCAC
Organism: Streptomyces sp. NPDC058000; assembly: GCF_042886435.1. Taxonomy (NCBI): domain Bacteria; kingdom Bacillati; phylum Actinomycetota; class Actinomycetes; order Kitasatosporales; family Streptomycetaceae; genus Streptomyces; species Streptomyces sp. NPDC058000. Next base: position 594,088 of record NZ_JBHVQS010000001.1, on the reverse strand, counting down.
CGCCCTGCTGGCGGAGTGGAAGCAGGAGGGCCGGACGGTGCTCGCGGTCAGCCACGACCACCACGGGTTCGACGACCTCGTCGACCGCCGGATGCGGCTGGACGGGGGGCGGTTGGCGTGATCGACCTCCAGGGCCTGACCAAGCGCTACGGCGACCGGACCGCCGTCGACGACCTCACCTTCCGCGTCGAACCCGGCGCGGTCACCGGCTTCCTCGGCCCCAACGGCGCCGGCAAGTCCACCACCCTGCGGATGGTGCTCGGACTGGACCGCCCCACCGCGGGCCGGGCCACCGTGCTCGACCGGCCGTACACCGGGATCCGTTACCCGCTGCACGAGGTCGGGGCGCTGCTGGACGCCCGCGCGCTGCACGACGGCCGGACCGCGCACGGCCACCTCCGGGTACTGGCCGCCGCCAACCGGATCCCGGCCCGCCGGATCGATGCGGTGCTGGCCCAGGTCGGGCTCCAGGAGGTCGCGGGCAAACGCGTCAAGGGCTTCTCGCTCGGCATGCGGCAGCGGCTCGGCATCGCGGCGGCCCTGCTCGGGGACCCCGCCGTCCTGCTGCTGGACGAGCCGATCAACGGCCTCGACCCGGAGGGCATCCGGTGGGCCCGCGACCTGATGCGCGGGCTGGCCGCCGAGGGGCGGACGGTCCTCGTCTCCAGCCACCTGATGAGCGAGATGGCACTGACCGCCGACCGCCTCGTCGTCATCGGCCGCGGCCGGCTCCTCGCCGACACCACGGTCGAGGAGTTCGTGGCCGGGCACGCCCGTCGGGTCGTCCATGTGCGCTCCCCGCACCGGGACCGGCTCACCGCGCTGCTGACCGGGGCCGGCATCGCCCACGACGCCGCGGAGGAGGCCCTCCGGGCGTACGACACGGACGCCGCGACGGTGGGTGAACTGGCCGCGTCGGCGGGGCTGACCCTGCACGAACTCCGCCTCGAACACGCCTCGTTGGAGGACGCCTACCTCGGTGTCGTGGCCGCCGCCACCGAATACCGCACCGCCCACCGCGGCGACCCGGCCGTCCCCCCGCCGCACCAGGGAGCCTGACCCGTGCCCGCACCCACCACCGTCCCCGCCGGCGCCGCGTCCGCACCGCCCGGCGCCGCCGCCCTCGCCCGCGCGGTACTGCACGCGGAGTGGATCAAACTCCGCACCGTCCGCTCCACGTTCTGGTCGCTGCTGACCGCCGCGCTCCTGACCCTGGCCACCGGCGCGGCCCTGTGCCTCCTCACCCGGTACGCCGCGCGGGAGTTGGAGCCCGCCGACCGCGCGGCGCTCGACCCGACCGCCACCAGCCTGTCCGGCATGCTCCTCGGCGAGTTGGCGATGGTGCTCTTCGGTGTCCTGGCGGCCTCGGGCGAGTTCGCCACCGGCATGCTCGGCACGTCCGTCCAGGCGGTGCCGCAGCGCGGGCTGCTGCTGAGCTGCAAGGCCGCGGTGGTGTTCACCGTCGCCCTGCTGACCGGCTGCGCCACCTCGCTCACGACCTTCCTGACCGGCCAGGCCGTCCTCGGCGACCTGGCGACCTCGCTCACCGCTCCGGGCGTGCTCCGCGCCGTCCTCGGCGGCGGCCTCTACCTGGCGATGCTCGCCCTGTTCGCGCTGGGCGTCGCCACCGCCCTGCGCCATGCGCTCCTCGCCCTGGGCCTGCTCGTCCCCCTCTTCTTCCTCGTCTCCCCGCTCCTCGGCGCGCTCCCCGCCACCGCCCGCTTCGCCGCCTACCTCCCCGACGCCGCAGGCTCCCACCTCACCGACGTCCACCCGCCGACCGACGGCCTCGGCCCCTGGTCGGGCTCGGCCGTGCTGGCCCTGTGGGTCGCCGCCGCCCTGGCGGCGGCCTACGTGACGCTCAGGGCGCGGGACGTGCGACCGGGGTGAGCGACGGGCCGGATGCGCCCGCCCGCTCCGTGGCGCCCCCTCGCGCCCCTTCGCGTTCCGTGATCAACGGCACACATACTGCGCGGTAACAAGCGGGGGCGGCGGGCCTAGAGTGTGCGCCGTTGGCCGGCTCGGGGCCGGTTGGTCGGTGCGAGGTGGGAGGCAGGGTGCGTTCTCCGAAGGATTTTTTCCGTCCGTTGGCCGTGGGGGCTCCGGAGCCGGTGCGGGACGTGCCGTTCCGGCCGTCACGGATGATCCACTTCTTCGATCCGGGCAATCCGCGGATGGCGGCCAAGGTGCCGGACATCGCACCGGACGTCGATGTGCTGCTCGGGAACCTGGAGGACGCGGTCGCCGCGGACCGCAAGGAGGCTGCGCGGGCCGGGCTGGTCGAGATCGCCCGCGGCACCGACTTCGGCGCGACGCAGTTGTGGACGCGGATCAACAGCCTGGACTCGCCGTGGGCGTTGGACGACCTGCTGACGCTGGTCACCGAGATCGGCGACAAGCTCGACGTGATCATGGTGCCGAAGGTCGAGGGCGCCGAGGACATCCACTACGTCGACCGGCTGGTGGCCCAGTTGGAGGCGAAGGCCGGGGTGCGGCGGCCGATCCTGCTGCACGCCATCCTGGAGACGGCGCGCGGGGTCGCCAATGTGGAGGAGATCGCCGGGGCCAGCCCGCGGATGCAGGGAATGTCGCTGGGGCCGGCGGACCTGGCGGCGAGCCGACGGATGAAGACCACCCGGGTCGGCGGCGGGCACCCCGGCTATCTGGTGCGCCAGGACCCGCAGCCGGGTGCGGCGGACGCGCCGCGGGCGGTGTTCCAGCAGGACCTGTGGCACTACACGATCGCGCGGATGGTGGACGCCTGCGCGGCGCACGGCCTCCTGCCGTACTACGGGCCGTTCGGCGACATCAAGGACACCGTGGCGTGCGAGGACCAGTTCCGCAACGCGTTCCTGCTGGGGTGCGTGGGGGCGTGGAGCCTGCACCCGGTGCAGATCGGGATCGCGAAGCAGGTGTTCTCGCCGGCGCCGGACGAGGTCGCCTGGGCGCGCCGGGTCATCGCGGAGATGGGTGACGGGACGGGCGCGGTGATGATCGACGGGAAGATGCAGGACGACGCCACGGTCAAGCAGTGCCGGGTGGTGGTGGAGCTCGCCGAGGCGCTGGTGGCGCGGGATCCCGCACTGCGGGCGGCGTACGCGGCGGCGAGCGGCGAGGGAACGGAGTAGGGCCATGGGTGCGACGGACGAGGCGCCGGAGGGCGTGCGGGCGCGGCGGTCGGTGCTGTACATGCCGGGGGCCAACGCGCGGGCGCTGGAGAAGGCGGCGTCGCTGCCGGCGGACGGGCTGATCCTGGACCTGGAGGACGCGGTCGCCCCGGATGCCAAGGAGGCGGCGCGGGAGCGGGTCGCGGCGGCGGTGGCCACCGGCGCGTACGGCCGTCGGGAGGTCACGGTCCGGGTCAACGGGCCGGGCACGCAGTGGTTCGCGGACGATCTGCGGGCGGCGGCGCAGGCCGGTCCGGACGCGGTGGTGGTACCGAAGGTGGAGTCCGCGGAGACCGTGCGGGAGGTGGAGCGGCGGCTGGAGGCGGCCGGCGCCCCGGACCGCACGGCGATCTGGGCGATGGTGGAGACGCCGCGGGCGATGCTGGATGCCCGCGCGGTGGCCGGCGCGAGCGAGCGGCTGACGGTGCTGGTGATGGGCACCAACGACCTGGCGAAGGAGCTGCACGCCGCGCACGTGCCGGGCCGGGCACCGCTGCTGACCGGACTGTCGCTGGCGCTGCTGGCGGCCCGCGAGGCGGGGAAGGCGATCCTGGACGGGGTGTTCAACAACGTCAAGGACCTGGCCGGGTTCGAGGCGGAGTGCGTCCAGGGGCAGCAGTTCGGGTTCGACGGGAAGACGCTGATCCATCCGTCGCAGATCGAGCCGTGCAACCGGGTGTTCGCCCCGGCGGAGGCTGAGGTGGACCGGGCCCGGAAGATCATCGAGGCGTTCGAGGCCGCGGCCCGGGAAGGCCGCGGGGTGGTCACCGTGGACGGGCGGATGGTGGAGAACCTGCACGTGGAGGAGGCGCGGCGGGTGCTGGCACTGGCCGCGGCGGTGGCGGACTCCGGCCAGTAGGCGTCGCCGATTCCGATCCACCGTCCCAGGCCCCGATCCACCTGACCGGCCCCGGGCCCTGGGGCCGGTCCCGGCACGGCGGCACCGGCCAGGCCGGGCGGAGCATCAGGCCGGGCGGAGCGTCAGGGCGGGGGCCGGGTCGGTGGTGAGGACGCCGGGGGCGAAGCCGCGGGCGAGGCGGTCGAAGAGGCTGCCGAGCCAACGGGCGTCCACGACGGAGGCGTGCCGCAGCCGCATCCGGTGGGCCTGGAAGGGGACGATCCGCAGCTCCTGGAGGCGGCCGGTGCCGGGCTCCAGGGCGGCGAGGTAGAGCGGACGCAGGTCGTCGCGGTAGCGCTCGTAGCCGGTGATGCCCTCGTAGTCGTCGATGAAATCGCCGCACCCGTGGAGGATGAGCTTGCCCGCGTACACCTCCACGGGGCGCGGGTGGTGCGCGGAGTGGCCGTGGACGAGGTCCACGCCGGCGTCGATCAGGGCGTGCGCACAGGCGGTCTGGGCGCGGGGCACGGTGTAGCCCCAGTTGGAGCCCCAGTGCACCGAGACCACGGCCAGGTCGCCGGTCCGTTTCCGGGTGCGGAGCAGGGCGGCCGCCGCCGCGGCGGCGGCCGGCGTGGGGCCGTCCGCCCAGTGGACGCCGCCGTGCCGGGCGGTCGCGGCCCAGGTGCGGGGGATGCCGCTGGACGGCATGCCGAGGGCGAGGACGAGCAGGCGGTGACCGTCGGGCAGGGGGACGATCGCGGGGCGACGGGCCGCCTCGGCGTCGGCGCCGGCGCCGGCCGTGCACAGGCCCGCGGCGGCCAGGCTCCGCAGGGTCTCGGCCAGCCCCTCGCGGCCGAAGTCCAGGACGTGGTTGTTGGCCAGTACGCACACGTCGGGGCGGGCGGCGGCCAGGCAGGGGAGGTTCGCCGGGTGCATCCGGTAGTGGATCTGGCGGCCGGGGGCGAAGGTGCCGTGCCGGGTGACGGAGGTCTCCAGGTTGATCACGCGGGCGGCGGGGGCGGCGGCGTCGAGGGCGGCCAGGGCGTCGCCCCAGGGGTAGCGGACGTCGACGGGGCGGGGGACCGGACCGTTGGCCGCCTCGGCCAGTCCGACGTAGATCCTGGCGTCCTGGACATACGGTTCGCGCAGTTCGGGGTCGCCGGGGCGGGGCAGGATCTGGTCGACTCCGCGGCCGAGCATCACATCGCCGCAGAGTGCGAGGGTGACGGGATCAGCGGTCATCGACGCGCACCGGCTTCCTTTTCCCAGGTTAGAGGCCGGCCGGCCCGGTGGCCGAGCGACCGCCGGGGTGGTGTTTCACGTGAAACGCCGCGCTCCCGCGACACCCCGCGTTCCCGCGAAGCGCCGCGTTCCCGTGCAACGACGTGTTTCACGTGAAACGGCGTGTCGCTCGTGGAACGGCGCGTCCTTCATCGCTGGCCGGTCCGAAGCGGCGGCGGTAGGCGGACGGGGTCAGGCCGGTCTCGCGGCGCATCAGGGTGCGCAGGTGGGCCGCCGTGCCCAGGCCGCTGCGCCGGGCGACCACGTCGAGGCGGCTCTCCCCGCGTTCGATCAACCGGCAGGCCAGCGCGATCCGTTCGCCGGTGAGCCAGGCCAACGGGGTGGTGCCCAGCTGGGCGCGGAAGCGGCGGTGCAGGGTGGCCGGGCTGACCGCGGCGCGGGCGGCCAGGTCGAGCACGGCGAGCGGGCCGTCCAGGTGTTCCTGGGCCCAGGCCAGGAGCGGGGCGAGCGACTCGTCCGGCACCCTGGGCACCGGGCGGTCCACGAACTGCCGCTGGCCGCCGTCCCGGTGAGCGGCGAAGACCAGCCGGCGGCTGACCGTGTTGGCGATCTCCGCGCCGTGGTCGCGGCGGACCAGGTGCAACCCCAGGTCGAGCGCGGCCGCGCTGCCCGCCGCGGTGAGGATCTCGCCGTCGTCCACGAACAGCACGTCGGGCTCCAGGTGGACGGCGGGGAAGCGGGCCCGGAAGGCGTCCGCCCACTGCCAGTGGGTGGTGGCCCGGCGGCCGTCGAGGACGCCCGCCTCGGCGAGGGTGAAGGCCCCCGTGCAGAAGCTGACCAGCCGCGCACCGCGGGCGTGGGCCCGGCGGATCGCGTCGAGCAGGGCGGGGCGGCGGGGCACCTCGACGTCGGGCCGGTGGGGAACGATCACGGTGTCCGCGGTGTCGGCCGCCGCCAGACCGGCGACGCCGGTGAGGGTGAAGAAGCCGTCGCGCATCAGGATCCGCGGCTCCGGCGCGCAGAGCGCGAAATCGTAGAGTTCCCGGCCTATTTCGGGGCGCCGGAGGCCGAACACCTCGATCGCACAGCCGAGTTCGAAGGGGTTGGTGTTCTCGTCGACGACGGCGACGACGCGGTGCGGGCGGTGCGAGCGGTCCGGCGCGCGGCCAGGTTGCGAGGATCGTTGCGGCATATGCGATTCCTAGCACTCCCGGCGACCGGACGGGCCGGACAGGATCGGATCATGAGCACACACACGAACCAGCCGCTGGAGCTCGGCGCGGCGCTGGCCTCCTTCGACGCCCTGTGGAGCCCCCGGATCGTCACCCGGGTCAACGACTACGACGTCCGGGTCGCCAAGGTCGCCGGCGAGCACCTGTGGCACGCCCACGACGACACCGATGAGTTCTTCCTGGTACTGGAGGGGGAGCTGTTCATCGCGTTGCGGGAGGAGGCGGGAGAGCGCACGGTCCGGCTCCCCAAGGGCGCCGTCTTCACCGTCCCCCGGGGCACCGAGCACAAGCCGTCCGCCCCGACCGGCGCCTCGATCCTGGTCTTCGAACCCACCGGGACGTCGACGGTCGGCGACCGGCACGAGGAGGTCCCCGACCACGTGGACGCGACCACGGGGCACGCACTGGCTTGACCCGCCCACGGACGGCCCGGTGACCCGCCACCGGGCCGTCGTCGCGGGAGGCCGGGCCGCGGCTCACCCCGCGCAGGTAACTCGGCATGTTCTCAGGCTTGTTGAGGCAGCAGGTCCGGCCCCTCCGGTGGACCGCCCACTCGTGGCGGGGGTTTCCCCCGCCTCCGCGGCCCGCACCGCCCCCCGTGGGGCCTGTCGGGACCGTTGGGCCACCCGGCTGAATATGGCCCGTGAGCGTTTGGCTCCCTGCGGGTTCTCAAGGCCGCGGGCCGACAACCACAGGACGATACGTCTGGGATCAGCAGGCCGATCGGGCAAGGAGCGTCGTGAAAAAACTAGTGCAGGCGGGAACCGTCGCCGGGGCATGCGGTCTGGTGTTTCTCAGCACCGGAATCGCCAAGGCCCAGACCACCACTCCGGACGGTTCGCTGCTTTCCGCGGTGGCGGGCGCCGACGTCGGCACCATCACCAGCATGATTTCCGGCGTGACGTGCGACAACCGCCTCGCCGATTTCAATTACCGCTCCCCGGCGAACCGGTCACCGCACCCGTGCGTCAACGGGCCGATCCGCAGCGGCAACAGCAAGAACAGCAACAATTACCTCAACCGCGGCAACCCGGTGAACAGCGGAAACATCGAAACCGCCGCCGGTTCCACGAACAGTCTCAACTCCGCCACGGGTTCGGAAAGCGGCAGCCGGAACGACGTGTCCCGCATTCTCAAGATCCTCCGCTGAGCCGGTTCCGGCCCTGGTCCGGAACGACTCCGAAAAATCCGAAGGCCCCGGTATCCCCGGGGCCTTCGGATTGTGGTGCCCGCCTAGAGATGCAGACCGCCGCCCCCTCCGAGGTTCTTCATCTGGTTGGAGCTGCCCGATGTGGCGCCGCTACCGGTGGTTCCCGAATTGTTGGAGCCGCTGCTGCTCGTCGGGCTTCCGCTGCTGCTGGGACTCCCGTTGATCCGGACGTTCTCCGCGTTCTTGGTGTTGCCGCTGTTGACTGGGCCGTTGATGCAGAAGCGGACCCGGCCCTCGCACCGGAATCCGGCGACGAATCTGTTGAAGGTGTCCCCGCTCGCCTCGAACGGCCCGTCCCCGTACCCCCACGCCATGGCCGGCGACGCCCCGCCACCCACCAGGAGCAGGCCGAAAAGACCTGTCATCACCCATTTCATGCGACGTGCTCTCTTCACAGTGCGATCCTGCCCCTCACGATTGGGAAACCCCGCAGTCTTGCTACCGGCAGTCCGCACCTCGACCAAGCCGGCGGATCGGCCGGTCTCCCGCGTTCACCCTGAACGCCCACCGGATTCACCATGACGGCCCTCCTGAGCCGCGTTCCGGGAAACGTACGGCGGTCGTCCGGGAGCGGTGAACGGGCGCAGGTTCGGGCTGCAAGGTCGCCGCAAGGGACCTGTAAGGGCGCTGCAAGGAAAACGCAGGGGGTGTCGGGCACGTCCTGTCTCGGACTGTCCTCAACCGACATTCATGGGGGAAGAGTTGTCTGCGACATCGATGGTCTCGGCGCTGATCCAACGAGGTCAGTGGTCGACCGTGCAGGACTGTAAACGCGTACTGGTGGTGGCACACACCCTGGCGTACGCCCAACGCCTGGCGGAGGTGTTCGGCCTGCTGGAGGCCGACCTGCGGGTCCAGGTCGTCTTCACCGCCGCGCCGCACGCCTTCGGCGACGGGGTGTCCGCATACCTCCGGGGGCTGGGCATCGCGACCGTGCCCTGGGAGCAGGCGATCCGCACCGAGTTCGACCTGGCGCTGGCCGCCGGGTCCCGGGGCGTGCACGAGGTACGGGCGCCGCTCGTGCGGCTGTCGCACGGGGCCGGCCACATCAAACTACTGCGGGACGCCTCGGCGCTGGCTCCCGGAGAGCCGCGGCCGCCGGGAATGATGAGCCGGCAGCACCTGATGCGGGAGGGCCGGCTGGTGCCGGCCGCGGTGGTCTACTCCCACGACCGGGACCTCGCGGAGCTGGCGCGCTCCTGTCCCGAGGCGCTCCCGGTGGCGCATGTCGCGGGGGACCCGTGCCACGACCGGATCGCCGCCGGAATGGTCCGGCGCGAGCGGTACCGCACGGCACTGGGCATCGCGCCGACCCAGCGGTTCGTGGTGGTCACCTCGACCTGGGGCCCGGCGTCCACCTTCGGCCGACTCGACGCCCTGCTGCCGCAGTTGCTGCACCAGCTCCCCGAGCCCGACTACCGGGCGGCGCTGCTGGTTCACCCCAACGTCTATGCAGGACACGGGGGTTGGCAGGTGCGCAGCTGGCTCGGTGCGTGCCGGCAGCGCGGTATCGCGGTGGTACCGCCCGAGGCGGACTGGCAGGCCCCGCTGATCGCGGCGGACTGGGTGATCGGCGATCACGGGTCGCTGACCGCGTACGCCGCGCTGACCGAGGCCACGGTGCTGCTCACCGCCGGTCCGCGCCGCGAGATCTCGGCACATTCGCCGTTGGCGGCGCTGGCCGCCACGGCACCGGTCCTCTCGCCGTCCCACCCCCTGGCCGAGCAGCTGCGGTACGCGGCGGAGCTGCGCCGCCCGGACCAGTACGCGCAGGCCGCGGCCCGGCTGTCGTCGGTGCCCGGCCAGTTCCACCGACGGATGCGGACGCTGCTGTACCGGCTGCTGGAGTTGGGGGAACCGGCCTGCGCCCCGGTCGTGCCGCCGGTCCCGCTCCCGCCGCTGCTGGAGGAGTGGACGGACCCCGGCCTGGGAGCCGCCCGATGACCGGGCCGGCCGGTCCGCTGCCGCCCGTCGCCTGGTCGACGGTCCGCTTCGGCGCCGGGGCCGGTGCGGCGGCCGGCGTCCCGGTGCTGCTCGGCTGGCGCTCCGCGGACGGTGCGGGCCTGGCCCGCGCCTGGCTGCTGGTGTGCCGGGAGGCGCCGGGGCGCGGCCCCGTCCGCCCGGCCGGCGACGGCGTACCGGACGTCCATCTGTGGGCCGACCCCGACGGCGGGCCGGGCGGCCACTGGGCGGAGTTCGCCGATGTGCTCGTGACGCGGACCGCGCTGCCTCCCGGGGCGGCCCGGAAGCGCGCGAGGGCACTGCTGGCGCGCCATCCGGGCGCTCTGGTCGCGGTGGTCCCGCACACCGCGGGGGGCTGTGTCGTCGCGGTGCGCGGCGCACCCGTGGTGTGGTGCGCGGGGCCGGGCGCCCGGCCGTCCCGGCCACCGGTGCCGCCCTGCCTGGTCGGCTCGGTGCTGCATGCCTGGCTGGCCGCGGGCGGCCCCTTGGGGGCGGTGCGCGCCGTCCTTCCTGGGGCGCCGACGCGGGCGGCACCGCGGCAGCTGGGGGGCGTGCCGCACGGTTGACCCGGTCGGCCGGTGCGGCGGGCCGCGGTGCCGTTCACAGGTGCCGCAGCCGGTCCGCCAACCGCTCGGTGTCGGAGGCGCTCACCGGGGCGTAGAGGTCCCGGGCCGCCGTATAGCAGCGGGCGGCCTCGGCCCGGTCGCCGCGCTCCTGGGCGGCCTGGCCGAGCCACTCCAGTGAGCGGCCCTGCCAGTGCTGCGAGCGGGCGCCGGCTTCCCGGAAGCCGGCCAGGGCCGCCCGCAGCCGGGCGGTGCCCGCGTCGTGGTCCCCGGCGCGGACCAGGGCGTGGCCGAGGAGGGCGAGGGCGCGGGCGGCCTCGTAGTGCTCCTGTTCCTGGGTCAGCTCGGTGTGCGCCCGCCGCAGGTGGCGGACGGCCGTACCCGGGTCGTCGGCCGCCAGGGCGGTTTCGGCGAGGCGGATCCGGGAGAGCGCCGCGCCCCTGCGGTAGCCGAGGGACTCCCGTAACCGCAGGGCCTGTTCGAAGTGGTCCCGGGCCTGGGGGAGGCGGCCGGTGCGCAGGGCGAGGTGGCCGAGTCCGTTGAGTGCCTGGGCCTGCTGGCGGACGTCGCCGTGGGCGGTGGCGTTCTCCAGGGCCAGGGCGTACCACCGGGTCGCTTCCTCGTGGTGTCCGGCGTCCCGTAGGCCGATGGCCCCTGAGGTCAGCATGCGGTCCTCGGCCTCCCGATGGCCGTCGCTGCGGGCCGCGGCCAGTCCGAGGCGGTGCGCCTCGATCCACGACTCCGTCGGGCGCAGCCGCAGGAAGAGGGGCCAGAGGGCGTCCACCAGCATCCAGCACCGGGTGTGCCGGCCGGTCCGGGCACAGTGGCGTACCGCGCCCATCAGGGCCGACCGGTGTGCGTCGAGCCAGTCCAGGGCTCCGGCGGCGCCGTCGAGCGGTGCGGGGACGGTGTCCGGGGCGGCGAGGTCGCCGGCCACCGGGCGGTGGCTGGGCGTGAGCAGCCGTTCGGCGGTCCTGGCGGTGCCCAGGCACCAGTCGACGAAGCGGTCGAGGAGCGCCTCGCGCCGCGCGGCGGGTTCCTCGTCCTCGCCGCGGCGTCGGGCGTGCGCGCGCACGAGGTCGTGGCAGCGGTACGTGCCGGGGCCGGTCTCCTCGATGAGGTGGGCCTCCACCAGCGCGCTCAGCGCGGCGTCGGTCCGGCCCCCGGGATCGGCGCGGACGGCGCTGAGCAGGTGGAGGTCGTAGCGGTCGGTGGGCAGCAGCCCCAGGGTCCGGTACAGCGCGGCCGCGTCACCGGGGAGCGTGCGGTACGCGGTGTCCAGGGCGGTCCGCACCACCGAGTCCCCGTCCAGTTGCAGGGCGTCGAGCGGCCCCTGGTCCGCGGAGAGGCTGTCGGCCAGGGCGGAGAGCGTCCGGTGCGGGCGGATGGCCAGTTGGGCGGCGGCCAGGCAGACCGCGAGCGGGAGACAGGCGCAGAGCGTGACCACCTCGCGGGCGGCGTCCGGGGCCTGCTCGACGCGGGCCCCGCCCCCGCCCGCCGCCAGGAGTTCCACGGCCGATTCCGTGCTGAGTGCGGTCAGCCGGTGGACCGCGGCGCCGTCGACGACCAGGCCCGTGAGGTGGTTCCGGCTGGTGACCACGGTGAGGCTGCCCGGTGTCCCGACGAGCAGCGGCCGGACCTGCGCCGCCGTGAAGGCGTTGTCCAGCATGACCGCGAGCCGGCGCCCGGCCGTCACCGAGCGCCAGAGGGCGACCCGCTGGGACGTTTCCGCGGGCACCGAGGACACCCCGAGCGCCTGGAGGAACGCCTCCAGCACGGCCGCCGTCGGCACCGGACCGCCGTGCGGTGCGGGCGGATCGGCGGCGGCCCCCGGTGGCCCGCCGGCGCTCTCGGCCTCGCCGGTGCCGTGGCCGCCGAGATCGGCGTACAGCTGGCCGTCGGGAAAATCGTCCGCGTGCCCTTGCAGCCACCGGGAGACCAGGGTGGTCTTTCCCACCCCCGCGAAACCGCTCACGACCAATAAGGAGCGCGCCCCGGCGCAACGGCCGGAGCGGAGCCGGTCCAGAACGCGCAGGTCGCCTTCCCGGCCCACCAACCGGTCGCGGACGGGCGGAAGTTGCCGGGGGCGCGGAACGGCGGGCGCGGCCTGGTGATGGATGTGGATGCCGCCCTGGATATCGCGGGCCTGCACGCTCTGCCCCTGGACGTAGGCGGATCCGTCAAGGGTGTTGGCATGGCGCGGAGCGGGGCGCTCCGGTCCGCCGGGAGGGGGCGCGTAGCGTCGCGCCCACGCATCCAGCGCCCGGCCCGTAGCCGGCTCACGGAGCGCGAATTCGCTCAGGAAGAAGGCGAGTTGGCGCAGCGCCGAGGGGGTGCGGTCGGCGGCCGCCGCCCAGCTGCGGGCCACGTCGGGGTCGGCCTGTGCGGCCGCGCGGGCGATGCGGTCGAATTCCCGCCAGGCGTCGGATTCCGCTGATCCGCCGAAGCCGACCATGGCCGATAGCAGCTCTTCCCGTGCGTCCGATTCCGGAGTTGGCACGTCCGTAACCTCCTCCTGGCGATTCCTCAAATTGTCACGGGCATATGCAAGCCCCATCCTGCCGCGCCAGACGGCAGTTGCCATAACTCCCCAGCTTTCGCGCCCCTTGAACAAAGCCGTTCACCGTGAAGTCAGATTCGGACTACAACCAATCGCATATGGCACTGGTCGCGCCATGCATGTCATCCTCGATAAAGCGGGGCAGGTACCGGCGAGTGGGGGGCGCTGGTGGAGATCGAGATTCGCCTTTCCGGGTCGGTCGAGGTGCGCGCGGCCGGCCGGCGTCGTGATGCCGGCCCCACGAAGACCCGTCTGGCGCTCGCCGCACTCGCCTGGGACGCGAGCCGCACCGTGAGCATGGACACGCTCGTCCACCGCATCTGGGACGACCATCCCCCGGCGAAGCCCCGGGACGCCCTCTACGTCCACGTCGCCCGCATCCGCAAGGCACTGGAGATCGACGGACAGGACACGCCCGCGGTCCTCACCCGGGCCAACTCCTATGTCATGGACGTCGATCCGGACCGCGTCGACCTGCGCCGCTACGTCAGCCTGGTCGACCAGGCACGCTCCCTGAAGGACAACAACAGCGCGGCCGAAGCACTCCACCTGCTCGGCCTCGCGGACACGCTGTGGTGCGGCGAACCCCTGGCCGGCATCTCCGCCTACTGGGCCGGGCAACTACGGTCCGCGGTCGGCGAGAAGAGCCTCGCCGCGGCGATGCTGCGGGCGGAGATCCTGCTCGAAGCCGGCCGGTTCGGGGAAGCGGTCCCCGTCCTGCTGCCCTTCGCGGAGGACCACCCGGTCGACGAGGGACTCATCGAACGGATCGCCCTCGCCCTGCACGGCAGCGGACGCACCGCCGACGCGACCCGACTGCTGCACCGGACCCAGCGGCGCATCGTGCACGACCTCGGCACCGACGCCAGCCCGCGACTGGACCGGATCCACCAGGGCATCCTCGCCTCGGCACCGGTGGCCACGCTCCTTCCGGCCACCGGGACGTCGGTCGCCGCACCCCGTCCGGCCGACGTCCCGGACAACCTGGAGCGCGACGTTCCGTGGGTCGGCCGCCGCGCGGAAGTCCGCCGGCTCGGCGCGGCGCTCTCCGAGGCCGGCAGCGCCTCCGCGCCGGTCGTCACCCTCCAAGCGATCGGGGGGATGGGCGGGATCGGCAAGACCTCACTGGCCGTGCACGTCGCCCATCAGATGCGCCACCACTTTCCCGACGGCCGGCTCTATCTGAACCTGCGCGGCCACGCACCCGACCAGCCACCGCTGAGCGTGGCCCAGGCGCTGACCACCCTGTTACGCCTGCTGGGCACGGCATCCGGCGCACTGCCCCAGGACGAGGCCGAACTTGCCGCACTCTGGCGGGGCGCGGTGCGCGACCGGCGCATGGTGGTGATCCTCGACGACGCCGCCGGTCCCGCGCAGGTACGCCCCCTGCTCCCCGGAGCCTCCCCCACGGTGGTGATCGTCACCAGCCGCCAGCGCCTCACCGGCCTGCCCGGAGTCCGGCCGCTCTCGCTCGACGTCCTGCCGCGCGAGGACGCGATCGCCCTCTTCGAAGACCGGCTGGGAGCACACTCCACCCCCGACAGGGCGGACGTCGCCCACATCGTCCGGCTGTGCGGCTACGTGCCCCTGGCCATCGAACTCATGGCCAGCCGGCTGCTGTCCCGGCCGTCCTGGACCACCGCCGACCTGCTGCGCCTGCTGAACAGCGGGTCCAGCCGCCTCTTGGCGATCCGGGACCACGAACGGCGGATGTCCACGGTCCTGGAGCTGTCGTACCGCACACTGCCCCCGCTGGAACGGCTGGTCTTCCGGCGGATCGGGCTGCACACCGGCAGCGAGTTCGGCATCCCCGCCGCGACCGCCCTGACCGGACTCCCGCTCGACGTCACGGAACGCGCGCTGGAACAGCTCCTCGCCTACCACCTCGTCTCCGAACCGTCCCCGCACCGCTTCCGGATGCACGACCTGCTGCGCGAGTACGCCCGCTCCCTGGTCGCCGACGGACCCTCCGCCGCACTCGACGTCGACACCCCGGACGACTCCCGGCTGGCCGTGCGGCGCCTGACGGACCACTACCTCTGCGTCGCGGACCGGGCGGACCGGCTGGTCTTCCCGTTCCGCGCCCGGTTCGCGGTGGCCCCGGACGGCACGGCGCTCCCCGCCACGACCGGACCGCAACCCGCCACCGCGCACGACGCCCAGCAGTGGTTCGTCACCGAGGGCGCCAACCTGCTGGCCGCCCTGGAACACGTACGCGCCCACGGCCCGGCCGACCGGCTGGCGTTGCTCGCCCACGCCCTCGCCGGGTTCATGGACGTGGAGGGGTACCTCGCGACGGCCGAACCGCTGCTGCGGCGCGCCGTCGCGCACTGGCAGGCGGCCGGCCACCGCGCGGCCCGGGCGCGCGCCCTCCTCGACCTCAGTACGGTCTGCGCGCACAGCGGGCAGTACGAGGAGGCCCACCGGACGGCGCGGGAGGCCCTCGACCTGGCGCGCACGCTCCGGGATCCGGGGCTGGAGGGCGAATGCCTCCACCAGCTGACCATCCCCCTGTGGCACACCGGGCAATACGCCGCCGCACGCGACCTCCAGGAGCTTTCTCTCAGTCTGCGGTTGCAAACATCCGACCAACTACAGATCGCGAGGAGCTACAACCTCCTGGGCATCTCCTGCCTCCACTTGGGAGAGACGGAGAAATCCCTCCAGTGCTTTCTCCGAGCGCTCTCTGGCTTCTCTTCCGTCGGTGACCAAAGAGGCCGTTATCGCACACTGAACAATATCGCCGAATTACAGATGCGAAACGGCAACCATAAAGCCGCGGAGAACGCCTACCGGGAGGCCCTGGAAACCCACCGGGACCTGGGAAGCCGAGGAGACTTCGCCACGCTCCAGATGAATCTGGCGAGCATCCTCACCACCACCGGCAAGGCCCCCGAGGCGCTCGACCTGTACGAGGCCGCGCTGCCCACCCTCCGGAGCGTCGGCGACCAGCGCGGCGAGGCCATCGCCCTGAACGGCATCGGAAAGGCACTACAGGCGGTGAGTCGGAGCGAGGAGGCGATCCCGCGGCACGTGGCCGCCCTCGCCACCGTCCGCCGCATCGGCGCCACGGGCGAGGAGGCGACCGTCCTGTACGACCTCAGCCGCGCCGAGCAGCAGATCGGCTGCCTCCAGCAGGCCGTCGTCCACCTGGAGGCCAGCCTCACCATTTGCCGGCGCATCGGGGCACGCACGGAGGAGTCCCGCACCCAGCGAGCCCTGACCCAGCTGCGACGCCGACGGGGAATTACCTCCGAGAACTAGCTCAGCAAAAGCGACAGAAGTACGCAACTCGCGCCTTTTGAACGCCGGAGCGTCGCATCATCAATCTCTGGCATATGCCAGAGGTAATTGCCGCGTCGAGAAATTACATTCTCCCCAAAGGGGAAACTGACCCGACTCTAAGAATTTGCACCAGCATGGTCATCCGCCCTATCTTTTCGGCCACAGGAATCCCGACAAGGGTCCTGTTCCCCCCTTCCTGACGGCGGCCAGCCGGCGATCTCGCCTGCCCGCCGACTCAGGAAACCGCACCGAGGAGACCCTGCACATGGCTCGTATCGGCACAGTGGCGGCCGCGCTCGCCGCTGTCGGCTTCGGCCTCGTCGTCGCCGACGACGTCTGCATGCCGTACCTGGCACCGCACCGGTCGGTCCAGGCCGCCGCGGGTGCGTCCCCCGCGATCCCCCTCACCGCAACCGCAGCCGCTGCCCCGGGAAAATCTCGTCCGGTCCGTCCGGGAGACGTCCTCTGTTGAGCGTGTAGAGGGTGTGCGTCCCGCCGGTGGTGTCCGCACGGCGGGCGATGGCGGAGAGGCAGTCGCCGTGCCGGACCGTGTAGGTGCCGTGCGGGGCCGCGGTGTGGTGAGCGGCGGTGGGGTGGGGCGCGGAACTACGGCGGGGCAGGGCGCGGTCGGTGGACGAGGCGCCCTGGTAGCCGCAGTTGGGCCAGGGGGCGAGGCCGCGCTCCTGGGCGATGCGCTCGCCGATCGCGATCTGCTCGTCGCGGCTGGCCAGGTCGGCACGCGGCGCGTAGCGGCCGCCACCGTAGGCGCGCCAGGTGGACGGGGCGATCTGGAGGCCGCCGTGGTAGCCGTTGCCGGTGTTGGAGTGCCAGTCGCCGCTGCTCTCGCAGGCGGCGATCTGGTCCCAGTCGGTGCCCGACGACGGTGGCGGGGCGGCCGCCGCGGGGCCCGCGGTGCCGACCGCGGCACCCAGGAGTAACAGAAAGGGGAGCAGGGCGCGCACGGCCGGCGAGATCGGTCCGGCGGTGCGTCCGGCGAGCGGCGACGACATGGCGGTACTTCCTCCTGCGTGCTCCAGCGGCGTCGCGGCGCCGTGCTCGTCGCGACTGAGGGGCAGGCACCAGGTAACCGGTCGGCAGGGCGGGTGGCAGTTCTGGGTACGCCAAGGGGAGGGATTTTCACCCGGGCGGTCGCCTGACGGAGGGGGGCGGACCGGAACGTGCGCGCGGACCGGAACGTGCGCGGAGTCCACTCTCGGCCGGCCGAAACGGTAATCGCGACATGACTGGCAACGTCACGCCAGTTACCTGTGGGCGCCGGGCCGTTGGTAGGGCGCGGCGTACATAGAAAGTGACAGCCGGCGCCGGGGGAAGTACCTACCTGCGGATGATCCGTAGGCCCGCGCGGGGCGGGACGCTGGTGCCGTCGACCAGCTCCGCATCAGCGACCAGGGACGAGGGAATTCATGAAGGGCATTGCGATCGGCGTTTTCCTGGCGATCGTCGGCGTCATCCTGTGGCTCACCACCAAGGAAGTGGAGACACCGGTGGTCTCACTTCACAAGGCCGGGCTGGTGCTGGCGATCGTCGGCGGCGCGGAGGCGCTGTTCGCCCTCCTGGGATGGGCGAAGAAGGCCGATAAATAGCGGCCGGACGTGGGTACCGCGACGGACGAACGACCGCGCAATGGCGAGACGCCGGCGGTGCAATGGCAGCAGGGGGCACGAGGCCCGGTCGCGGCCGTTCACGTGCCCGGGATCCGCTTCCCGGCGGTGGACATCAGCTCCGTTTTTCGAGGAGGTCGGCCAGCCGTTCCCGGGCCCGGTCGGCGTGCCGGTACGCCTGGGCCCGCCGGAACAGCTCCGCGGAATAGCGGAGGTATCCGGCGGCCCTTTCCCGGTCCCCCAGCCGCACACAGGATCCCGCGACCTCCGAAAGCGCGGCGGCTTTCTCGTGGCACCGTCCGGTATCGGGGAGCGCGGCCAGTCGCTCACCGAGCACGCACACCCGGGCGTGGTCCCCCAGCGTCTCCGCGCAGACCGCCTCCGCGGTCGTCAGCCAGAGCGGGAAGTCCGGTTCCCGGGCCACCGAGGCGACGACCAGCCCGCGCTCCACGATGCTCCGCGCGGCCGCCCGCTCGCCGCGGCCGAGCAGCAGCAGCGCATAGCGTCCGTTGACGGTCTCCCAGCGCCGGAAGCCGGCCGCGGGAGTGAGCCGGCGGGCGGTCTCGGCCAACAGCCCGGCGGCCCGGTCGGGCGCGCCGCGGTCCCACAGGTCCAGCGCCCGGTGGAGGGCGATCCCGGCGCGCGGCCCCGGCAGCACACCGTCCGTCGGGAGCTCCCCCTGGCCGGCCTCCGACGCCCAATGGGCGCAGCCGCTCCAGTAGGCGCACCGGGTCAGCACGTCGAGGAGGAGCAGCGAGTGGAAGGCACTGTCGGGCGCCCGGGCGGCGGCCGCCTCCAGGGAGGCGCTGAGCGCGTAGCGCAGTCCGTCCTGGACCCGGCCGGCCGACTCCAGCAGGTCGGCCAGGGCGATCAGGGCGCGCACCCGGGTCTCCGCGTACCCGGCGGGGCCGAGCCCGTCCAGCATGCGCAGCAGGACGGCCGCACCGTCGTCGGCGCGGCCCTGGGCGCCGAGTATTTCCGCGATGGCGAGTTGGGCCTCGGTGTACACGTCGTCCGGGCGGCCGACCGGTGCGGTGCCGGCCAGCGTCCGGAATTCCCGCAGTGCCCCTTCGGGATCGCCGCCCTCCCATTGGCGGCGGGCCACGACGAGCCGCCCGACCAGGTCGAGCCGGCGGGTCCGGCCGGTGGATTCCGACCGCGCGGCGCCGCCGGAAAGGTCCGCCATGCCGACCCCGAGCCGCCCGGCCAGAATCTTGAGGGCGCGGCCGCTGGGAATGCGCTTGCCGCGTTCGACGAGGGAGATGTAGCTGGCGGAGATGTCGGCCCCGGCGAGTTCGTGCTGCGTCAATCCCGCACTGATCCGGAGCTCTTTGATTCGCCGCCCGGTATCCGCCGGCTCAGGCATGCGACAAACCCCTCAGCTTCGAATGATTGAGGACTCCGGCCAGCTGCCCACGTCGCCGAGTCACAATGAATGCCGCGCACTTTACCAAGCAGTCAACAAGAAGTCGATACGGATTCCGCCCACTCCACCGGACTTCCGCGCACACCCACCGCAGCATTTCGTCGGCGTCCGGATTGTCGAGAAAGAGGGGAGGGAATGTGGACCACCACGGAAGAAAATACCGGCCAGCCGGTCGAGTAATGTGCGGGCGGCCGACCCGCTACGCCTTTCCCGCACCAACACCGCCTTCATTCCCGGGCACAGTTCATTCCAGGACAGCGCACCCCATTACCCCTTAATGTCATGCAGTCATGCAGGGTCATTAATTTCGACGACAGGATCGTGACAAATAGGCCCGCACAAGCAGGTGCCGGATAATGCGTACGCACCGGCGTCCGCACGGCGACGGGACGGTCGATCAACCATCGACATGACAAAAACTGACTGGCGGCGAGGGCGGCCGAACGGGGCCGACGGTGGCCCGCGCGCACCGCGCCGGCCGACGTGCCGAGGACACCGAGGGGCCTGACCCGCATGCGGTGATCCTGCCGTAGGGGCTGAGCGCGCCAAACCGGCCGACGTGCCGGGGTGCGGCGGTGCGCCCACATGCCAAAGGGCCGCCCGTCGCTGGACGGCTACGGCCTGACGGAGTCCCGCGCGGACGCAGAGGACGGCTCGCTCGCACCGGTCGACACGGACGCCTGGCATCCGGGGCCGCTCTCGGCTGCGACGCCGCGGACGGCGCGATGCGCGTCGCGGGCCGTCGTCAGACGGTGGATCGGCTGGGCTGCACGCTCTCCCCGAGAGCCTGGAGCGCCGCGCCGAAGCCTGCGGCCGGTCGGCCAGGGTGCTGGCCGTCCCCGGTCAACGCCGGGGCTGTGCACTGCACTTCGTCATCGCGGACTCTGGCGGCGAGGCTTCGCCCATCTGATACGGCGACCGATCCTCGGTACCGGAAGATGAACGGCCCTCTGCCGTACGCCGTTTCACGTGAAACCACGAATGCCGGCAGCTGTCTACCGGTTCTGGCGGTGGCCTCTCGTGTGCGGCCTCGTGCCCGTCGACGTCGAACGCAACGTCACATCAAAGTCTGTGGGTACTGCTGTGGGTGGTGCCGTGGGTGGTGCTGTGGAACGTGCCATGGGTGATGCCGTGAGACGTGCTGCGGATGGTGCCGTGAGCGCTGCTTCTGCACCTGCTGTGAGTCCGGTGGTGAGACCGGTGGTGGAAACCGCGGTGAGTCCCGTGGTGGAAACCGCGATGGGTCCTGGTGTTGCTTCGGACGCTTCTTCGGATGCTGCGGCTGGTGCTGCCGGCCGGTGGTGCCGCCGGTACTGGCGTGCGGATGGCCGTCGGGTATCGCTCCGGACCGCGGTGTGTCGTGCTGCCGGCGCGCAGGCGCGGTTCCGGTTCAGACGGCACGGACGGTGCTGTGCTCGCGGCGGCGGGCCGCCGGAATCACCGGGGAGACGGGAACGGCGCCGGAGTGCGCGGGGGCGCCGAACGGACCGGTGGACAGCGACTGGGAGGCGGCGGTGCGACGCACGCGGGAGGTGGGGGAGGCCCCGTGCGCCTCGGCGCGGATGCGCTGCTTGATGGTCGGCGGCAGTGTCGGCAGCGGGGCCCTGCGGCGAACCGAGCCGTTCTCGCCGTACCGGGGCGCGGTGCGCGCGGCGGGCACGAAGGGCTTGACGGTGTCCGTGGCAGGTGTCAACGGTCCCGGATCGTGGACGGGTTCGGTACCGTCCGCCGCGTCGGGACGGGCCGTACCCGGGGCGGTACTGCCCAGGGTCCGCTCGTAGAGCGCGGCCTCCCGGCGGGCCGCGGACGCGGCGGCGGAAACGCCCAGTGACGCGAGCAGTTTGCCCAGCACCGCCAGGCAGGCCGCCCAGAACTTCATGACCTTGGTCGCAGCCATGGTCCCTCGCTTTCGGTCGGGATCCCTGGGAGGGATCCACGGAGTTCCTTCTGTTGCGTTTTCTTATGATGAGTACGCAATGGGAGGATTCACGGACCGACGCCCCCGGATCGGCGTTCTTCCGATGAACACCACTCGTCCGCAGTAGTCGCCCCCGGAAAACCCCAGGCAGCAGCCGGATCGAGGCGCGGTGGAGGGCCCGGTGCGGGTGCGGTGGGGCGGGGCCGCCGGATGCGCGCACCGGTTTCCCGGGGTATGCCGGTGATCGACGGCAGCGGTCCCGCGCGAGCGGCGGCAGGGGTCCCGCGCGAGCCGGCCGCCGGGGCCTGACCTGGCGTCAGGCCGGTGTCGGTACGCCGGTCCGCGCCGTCTCCGCCAGCATCCGGACCGCGGCGGGTTCGGGGGTCGCGGGCGGGAGGATCAGCAGGTCCCAGCGGCCGTGGCCGGCGGAGACCAGGCAGACGGTGTCCGGGCCGGGGCGGTTGGTGGTGTGGCGCAGCCGGACGACGTGGCCGGCGACGAGGATCCGGCCGGGCAGCGCGGGCCAGCCGGAGCCGTTCACCGTGGCGTGGGTGATCCGCGGCCAGTCGAAGGGCAACGCGGCCAGGAGTTCGGGGAGTTCGGCGAGCAGGTCGGTGGAGTGCGGCCACCACACGCCGTCGATCCGCCGGGTCACCTCGCCGTGCGGGGCGATGGCCAGCCGGGCGACGGGCGGCGGTGCGTGGCGCTGCGGAGGGCGGGGGTGCGGGGAGCGGCCCTCGGGGGCGGTGGTCATACGGCGCTCCTGACGCGACGGGCGGCGACCGCGGCCGCCGCGATCGCCGGGGGCGGAAGGGGCCGGGCGAAGCCTGTCGTCGAAGGGCGTCGGCCGCCGGCGCCGGCGGCCGACGGGCGGGCGGAGCCGGCGGCCGGCGTCATCGGTCGTCGTCCGGCTCCCGGGAAGGCGGCGGGCCCGTCGTCGTGCGCGGCCCCGGGCCGGCGCCGTGCGAGCGCTTGTGCAGCCGATGCTGGAACGACTCCTTCAGATGCGCGTACCGGTGCGGGGTGGGCCGTCCGACCGTCTGGGCGTTGACCCGGATGAGGAAGAGCACGCCCATCGCGATCAGGGCCAGCAGCACGAGCACGGACAAGAAGGTCTGCATGGCGCTCACCCGCGTACTCCGGGGCATCCCCTATACGGGCATCCCGGGCTTTGTCGAAAATTCTTCGCTTTCCGGTCGTTTCTCCACCGTACTCCGCGCACTGGCGGCATATCGCGCCAAAGATGGCCATGACGACCGGGGGTGGCATCCGCATACCTTCTACAGGGCTGTAGATTTTACTTGCGCATGACCAAACACATGCGTGAAGCATGCCCAGGGCCCGCCATCCGCATGCTCGCCGCACGACCAGCCGAGGAGATTCACATGGCGCTGTGGGACCGGATCCGAGAGTCCGCGCAGACGATGCAGAGCCAGCTCGTCGCCAAGAAGAACGACCTCAAGAGCGGCGCCTTCCGCGACGCCAGCATGGCGATATGCGCGTTGGTGGCTGCCGCGGACGGGGTCGTCGACCCGTCGGAGCGGCGGCGGGTGGCGCAGCTGATCGCCACCAACGAGGCGTTGCAGAACTTCCCGGCGGAGGACCTCCGGCTCCGCTTCGAGGGCTGCCTGGACAAGCTCGCCGCCGACTTCGACTTCGGCAAGGTCGCGCTGATGCAGGAGATCGGGAAGGTGAAGAAGAAGCCGGTGGAGGCGCGGGCGGTGCTCCAGATCGGCATCGTCATCGGTGGCGCGGACGGCGACTTCGACCCGACCGAGCGCGCGGTGGTGCGCGAGGTGTGCTTCGCGCTGGGGATCTCCCCGGCCGAATTCGATCTCTGAGCACGGCCGGAGCGGGGGCCGGTGCGCCCCCGCTCCCCCGCCGTCCTCCGGATCGTCCGGGTCATCCAGGTCCGCTGGGTCCTCTGGATCCTCCGGGTCCTCCGGGTCCTCCGGGTCCTCCGACCATCCGGATCGTCCGGGACGGTTGAGCCGTCCGCGTCAGACGTTGACGCCGTAGTCCGCCGCGATGCCCGCCAGCCCGGAGGCGTAGCCCTGGCCCACGGCGCGGAACTTCCACTCCGCGTTGTGCCGGTAGAGCTCGCCGAAGACCATCGCGGTCTCGGTCGAGGCGTCCTCGGTCAGGTCGTAGCGGGCCAGTTCGGCGCCGCCCTCCTGGTTGACGACGCGGATGTAGGCGTTGCGCACCTGGCCGAAGTTCTGGCCGCGGCTCTGTGCGTCGTGGATGGAGACCGGGAAGACGATCTTCGTGATCTCGGCCGGCACGCCGTTCAACGCGACGTTGAGGGTCTCGTCGTCGCCCTCGCCCGCGCCGGTCAGGTTGTCGCCGGTGTGCTGCACCGAGCCGTCCGGGCTGGTGAGGTTGTTGTAGAAGACGAAGTGCCGGTCGGAGGCGACCTTGCCGGCGTCGGTGCAGAGCAGTGCACTGGCGTCGAGGTCGTAGTCGGCGCCGGTGGTCGTCCGCACGTCCCAGCCGAGGCCGATCGAGACCGCGGTCAGGCCCGGCGCTTCCTTCGACAGCGAGACGTTGCCGCCCTTGGCGAGCGAGACTCCCATGGCTTCCCTCCAGGTGATGGCCGGTTCCGGTTGCCGTGACCGGTCCCCGGCGGTGAACTAGGACCTGCCGGAAAAACTACAGGACTGTAGAAGTAAGCGGCGGGGAGCGGCGCCGGCGGGTGCAACCCTGTGGACAGCCAGGAGGACACACCGGCGATCGCCGTAAAATGCCCCGACGTCCCAGCCCGCGGGACGCCCGGTGCGACGGGAGGCGACGACATGGGCGGAACACCCTTCGGCAAGGCCCTCGGTGGCAACGGACGGGAGCGAGCCCGGCGCGGACAGGGCCAGTTGGAGGCGCAGGTACTGGCCGCGCTGCACCACGCCCCCGGACCGGCCACCGCCGCCTGGGTGCAGGAGCGGCTCGGCGACGACCTCGCCTACACGACCGTGATGACGATCCTGTCCCGGCTGCACGCCAAGGGAGCGGTCACCCGCGAACGGTCCGGTCGGGCCTACGTATGGACCCCCGCGGCCGACGAGGCCGGGCTCGCCGCGCTGCGGATGCGCCGCGTCCTGGACGGCGAACCAGACCGGGACGCCGTGCTGACCAGCTTCGTCTCGGCCCTCTCGGCACACGACGAGGACGTGCTGCGCAGCCTCCTGGCCCGCGCCGAGGACGACGGCAGAGCCCCGGATCCGGCCCCGGGCACGCGCCGCGAGGACGGCTCGGACGAAGCGCGCGGAGGGTGACCGGTGGGCCTCTTCGTCTTCCTGCCGCTCGTCCTGCCGCTGACCGCCCTGCCGATCGCCCGGCTCGCGGAGCAGCACCTCCACCCCCGGGTCACCACCCGGCTGCTGACCCTGTTGGCCGTGGTCCTCGGGTTGTGCAGCACGCTCTGCCTGGGGCTGCTGGTGGTCGTCGGCACCGCCCAACTGCCCGGTAATCCGCTGCCGGACGGCTGGTCGGACCCGGAGGTGCGGGCCGCGGTGCCGTTCGCCGAGGTGGCCGGTATAGCGGCGATCTTCGCGTTGACCGCCGCCCTCACCGTGTGCGGCACCGCGCTGCGCCGGGACCACCGGATCCGGGAGTTGGCCCATCGCGCGCTGGACGTCCTGCCGACCGGCACCGGTACCGCGGTGCTGCCGGACGACGATCCGTACGCCTACGCCGTGCCCGGCACCCCCGCGCGCCCGGGGCGGCCGGCCCGGGCCGGCCGGATCGCGGTGTCCCGGGGCATGTTGCGGAGCCTCGACGAGGACGAGCGGCGCGCCCTCTTCGCCCACGAGCGCGCCCATCTGCACTGCCGCCACCACCGCTACCTGCTCGCCGTCCGGCTGGCCGGGTGCGTCAACCCGCTGCTGCTGCCGCTGCGTTCCGCGGTCGCCTTCAGCGCCGAGCGCTGGGCGGACGAGGAGGCGGCCCGGGCGGTCGGCGACCGGCGGCTGACCGCGCGGGCGGTGGGGAAGGCCGCGCTGATCTCGCGGCCCGCGCCGTACCCGGTGGCGGTGCAGTTCGCGTCGCCCGAACCAGGGCCGGTACCGCGGCGGGTGGCGGCGCTGCTCGGACCGGTGCCGTCGGCGCGCACCTGGCCGCCGGCGCTGACCCCGGCGGGGCTGGCCGCGCTGGTCGCCGCGGCGGGCACGGCGGCCTCCGCGCTCTCCGCACTGAACGCGTCGGTAGCTCTGTTCCTCGTTCTGAAGGCAGCAACGCCGTGGTGAGTGCACACTGATCCCGGGCTCTCCAGCACGCCACGCCACGGATGGCGTTTTGTGATCCGTAGCACACCAATCAACTTCTACAGCGCTGTAAAAGTTGCCGGTAGGGTTGCGCCTGACATGCGCAACGGGCGCTGCCGGAGGGGGAGATGGCGACGAGGTGCGGACCCCTGACCTGGGACAACCCGCCTCCAGAGGCGGAGGTGCGATGGGTCTATCAGCCGGTCGAGGTCCAATATCCCCACGGTGCCTGGGAGTTGGGCCGGATCAGTGCCTGGTGGACGGACGAGGCGGGCGAGACATGGTGCCTGCTGCGCACCGTGCCCGGCGGCAGCCGTCCGCAGTGGCTCCGCTACGACCCGGAATCCGTACGGCTGCTGCCCACCGAGGGCATCTGACCCACCGGTGCGGACCGCCGCCCCGCGGTCCCCGGCCGGCACCGCCGCCCGCCGCGTCCTCCCTTGTGCGCGCGTACCTCTCCACCCTGCAAGACCAGCTCCAGAAGGACCAGAAGGGCCATCGGCGTGCATGACAGGACGACGCACAGGCAGGCGGCCCGGCGGGGCAACGGGAGCGGCCGGGGTTCGGCGGCGGACGACGGCGACCGTCCCGCGGAGGGTGGCGGCCGTGCGGAGCGGCGCCGGACGGGCTCCGGACGGCGGGCCGCCGGCGGCTCCCGCAAGGCCGGGAAGACCAGGATGACCCGGCGCGGCCGGATCGTGTCCTGGACCGGCGGGGTGCTCGGGGTGCTCCTGCTCGCCACGGCCGGGGTCGGCGCGTGGGTGTACCAGCACCTGAACGGCAACATCACCGGCACGGACGTGGGCAGCGCGCTCGGCGGCGACCGACCGGTCAACCTCAGCCCCGGCTCCAAGAACATCCTGGTCGTCGGCTCCGACAGCCGGGCGGGCACCGGCGACAAGTACGGCAGCGGCCTGACCACCATGCAGTCGGACACCCTGATGGTGCTGCACGTCTCCGCCGACCATAAGTGGGCCACCGCGGTGTCCTTCCCGCGCGACTCCTGGGTGCCGATCCCGGCGTGCGACAAGGGCAGCGGTGCGCAGTCCGCCCCGCACCACTTCAAGATCAACGAAGCGTTCAGCATCGGCGGGCTCAGCGGCGACGTCGGCAAAGCGGCGGCGTGCAGCATCAAGACCATCGAGAAGAACACCGGCCTGCGCATCGACCACTTCGTCTCGGTCGACTTCCAGGGCTTCAAGGGCATGGTCAACGCGCTGGGCGGCATCGAGGTCTGCCCCAAGCACGCCATCCACGACAAGAAGGCCCACCTCGACATGGACGCCGGCTGCCAGAACGTCACCGACGAGAAGGCGCTCGGCTACGTCCGCACCCGCTACAGCGTCGGCGACGGCTCCGACCTCGGCCGGATCGGCCGTCAGCAGGAGTTCATGAAGGCGCTCGCGGCCAAGGCGCAGTCCAAGCTCACCAGCCCGACCGACCTCTACGGCTTCCTGGACTCGGCCACCAAGTCCCTCACCACCGACAAGGACCTGGCCGGGCTCAAGCCGCTGTACGACCTCGCCTCCACGGTCAAGGACATCCCCTCCGACCGCCTCACCTTCCTCACCGTCCCCACCTATCCGCGTGAGGCGGACATCCCCACCGACAAGGCGAACGTGCTCTGGCAATACCCGCAGGCCAACGAGCTGTTCAGCGACCTCGCCCACGACCGCGAGGTCGGCGCCGCCGGGAAGAAGAAGTTCGCGGAGGCCGCGCAGAACCCGGTGACCGCGCATTCGGTCCGGGTGCGGGTGCTCAACGGCACCGGGACCAAGGGCCTCGCCGCGGTCGCCGCCCAGCGACTGCGCCAACTCGGCTTCACCGTCGTCTTCACCGACAACGGCCCGACCACCGACAAGTCCACCATCAGCTACCCGCCCAGCCTCAAGACCCAGGCCGAGGTGCTCGCCGCACGGCTGCCCGGCTCCAAGGCGACCGAATCGGCGCAGGCCCCGCCGGGTGCGGTGACGCTCACGGTCGGGCCGGACTTCTCGACGAAGGACAGCTGACGCGCGAAACGGCCGGGCGGACGGCGACCGGACCGCCCGGCCGTGGCCCCGCGCGCCCCGTCAGGCGTGCAGCCGCTCGACGGGGCGGGCGGTGTGCACCTCGATGTCGTGCGCGGCGCGACTGAGCAGCTGATGGCTGAGGTCCGACATCGCCCGCGCCACCGCCAACTCGTCCCCGATGGCGGGGACGTTCTCATCCGTCGGATTGCACCTGGCGGTTCCTTCGCCGATGATCTGCCCGCCCTCCTTGCCGCGCAGCCGGGCCTCGGCCCGGACGTCGCTGCCGGACTCGACGATGTTGATCTCGGCGTGCCACGTCTTCGACTTCGTACGCTTACCCGTGCCGGTCACCGGAAGCCTCCTCATACCGCATGGGAACAGTCCCCACCCCCAGCGTGGCACCGGCGCCCAGGGGCCGCACCCGGAGGCTCTCCCTCTCCGGGACCCGGGGGATAGCCCCATGGTCAGCGGGTCGCGGCAGACCTTAAAGTCGTCGGCAGTGGGCCCGGCGCGGGCGGCCGGCGCGCCGCGGCACGGGCCCGGACCGCGGGGCGACGGGCTGCTGCCCGGAGCCGTGAACAGACCGGATTCCGGGGGGATTTCATGAACCGACACGTCCGCTTCGTGGGGGCCGTGGCACTGGCCGGGGCCGGGGCACTGGCCCTCGGCGCGTGCAGCCTGCGGGTCGGCGAGACCTTCTCCGACGACGCCACGGTGGCACAGCAGATCACGGCGGTGCGGGTGGACACCTCCGACGGCGGCGTGACGGTGCGCGGCGGCAAGGGCGGCAGCACGGTCAGCGTGCACCGCAAGGTCACCTACCGGGGCGACCGACCGCAGGGGCCGACGCATCGGGTCGAGGGGGGCATCCTGGTGCTCGGCGGCTGCGGCAACGACCACTGCTCGGTGACGTACACGGTCGACCTGCCCGGCACGGTCCCGGTGACCGGTGGCACCTCCAACGGCGCGATCAACCTGTCCAAGGTGGCCGCGGTGCGGGTGACCACCAGCAACGGGGAGATCGACCTGGACGGGGTGTCCGGAGCGGTGGACGTCCGGAGCGAGGACGGCGCGATCACCGGGAAGGGCCTGGCGGGCACCGGCATCAAGGCCGAGACCTCCGACGGCGAGATCACGCTCACCGCGGCCAAGCCGCAGAACATCCGGGCGAAGACGTCCAACGGCGCGGTCTCGGTCACCGTGCCGGACGACCGGTACCAGGTGTCAGCGGAGACCTCCAACGGCGCGAAGCGGATCGAGGTCCGCAACGATCCGTCGGGGCGCTACCGGCTCGATCTGACCACCAGCAACGGGGAGATCCACGCCGGGACGGCCGGCGGCTGAGCCCACCGGGCCGCCGTCCTCGGGGGAACTACCACGTCGGAAAGATGCCGGACCGCCGGGCCGGCGGCTGCTGGACTGAGGGCATCGCAACGGGTCGCTCCTCAGAACGGACACCATGACGACCACCGGCAGCACCAGGACCACCACCCCCCGAAACCCGCACCGCACGACGGCCCCACGGGACTCCGGGCCCGGGGCACCCCCGGCCCCGACGGGCCGTACGCCGCTCAAGGGCCGGCTCGCCGTGCTCGCCGTGACCCTGGGCATCTTCGCCATCGTCACCACCGAGATCCTGCCGATCGGTCTGCTGACGCGGATCGGGGCCGACTTCGGCGTCTCCGACGGCACCGCGGGGCTGATGATGACGCTCCCCGGATTCCTCGCCGCATGCGCCGCGCCGACGGTGACGATGGCCACCGCCCGGATCGACCGGCGGCTGATGCTCTGTGCCTTCGTCGCCCTGCTGGCGTTGGCGAACTTCCTCGCCGCGGCCGCACCGACCTACTGGCTGGTGCTGCTGTCCCGGGTCCTGGTCGGCATCGTCATCGGCGGGTTCTGGTCGATCGGGGCCGGGCTCGCCGAGCGGCTGGTACCGGCGGAGTCGGTCGGCCGGGCCACCGCGGTGATCTTCTCCGCGGTACCGCTGGGCTCGGTGTTCGGGGTGCCCGCCGGGACCTTCCTCGGCGATCTGGCCGGCTGGCGGACCGCCTGTGCCGCGGTCGGGGCGCTGACGGTGGGGGTGTTGGTGCTGACCGCGCTGGTGATCCCGCCATTGCCCGCGGTCCGCGCCACCAGCCCGACGCTGCTGCGCGGCATGCTGCGCGGGGTGCACACCCGGTTCGCGCTGCTGATGACGTTCCTGATCGTGCTGGCCCACTTCGGCGCGTACACCTATGTGACGCCGTTCCTGGAACGGACCACGCATCTCGCGACCGCCGGGACGATCACGCTGTTCCTGCTGGTCTACGGCGTCGCCGGGGTGGTGGGGAACTTCGCCGGCGGTGCCATGGTGGCGCGGCGTCCGCGCACCGTCTTCGGAACCGCGGCCGGGCTGCTGGCCCTGGCCACGCTGCTGCTGCCGGTCGTCGGCCGCGGACCGGTCGGCGCGCTGGCGCTGCTGGTGGTCTGGGGCGTCGCGTACGGCGCGGTGCCGGTCGCCTCACAGACCTGGTTCGCCAAGGCGGCACCCGAGGCGCCCGAGGCGGCCTCGGTGCTGTTCACCGCGTCGTTCCAGGCCACGTTCTCGCTCGGCGCGCTGGCCGGCGGGATGGTGGTGGACCGGACGTCCCCCTCGGTGGTGATGACGCTGGCCGGGGCGACCGCGGTCCTGGTGGCCCTGGCCGCGTGGCTGCACTTCGCCAAACGGCTTTCCTGGCCGCAGGGTTGAGGGAGCGGCGTTCGGTCGGCGGAGGGAGGCCGAGGCGGTGTTTCACGTGAAACACCGCCCCTCGTCACGCCCCTCCGGGCCGTCAGTCCTCGCCCTCCAGCTCGCCCTCGGTCTCCAGGAAGGCGTCCCGCAGCGCCGCCAGCGTCTCCGCGTCCGGCTTCTCCCACATACCGCGGGACTCCGCCTCCAGGAGGCGCTCGGCGATGCCGTGCAGCGCCCAGGGGTTGGCTTCCTGGAGGAACGCGCGGTTCTCCGGGTCCAGGACGTAGGTCTGGGCGAGCTTGTCGTACATCCAGTCGGCGACGACCCCGGTCGTGGCGTCGTAGCCGAACAAGTAGTCCACGGTGGCAGCGAGTTCGAAGGCGCCCTTGTAGCCGTGGCGGCGCATCGCCTCGATCCAGCGGGGGTTGACGACCCGGGCCCGGAAGACCCGGGAGGTCTCCTCCACCAGCGTCCTGGTGCGGACCGTCTCGGGGCGGGTCGAGTCGCCGATGTACGCCTCGGGGGCCTTACCCTTGAGCGCCTTGACGGTGGCGACCATGCCGCCGTGGTACTGGAAGTAGTCGTCGGAGTCGGCGATGTCGTGCTCGCGGGTGTCGGTGTTCTTGGCGGCCACCGCGATGCGCTTGTAGGCGGTCTCCATCTCCTCCCGGGCCGGGCGGCCCTCCAGCCCCCGCCCGTAGGCGTAGCCGCCCCAGACGGTGTAGACCTCGGCGAGGTCGGCGTCGGTGCGCCAGTCGCGGGAGTCGATGAGCTGGAGCAACCCCGCGCCGTACGTACCGGGACGGGAGCCGAAGATCCGGGTGGTGGCGCGGCGTTCGTCGCCGTGCGCGGCGAGGTCCGCCTGGGCGTGGGCCCGGACGAAGTTGCGGTCGGCGGGCTCGTCGAGACCGGCGGCGAGCCGCACCGCGTCGTCGAGCAGGCCGATGACGTGCGGGAACGCGTCGCGGAAGAAACCGCTGA
The DNA here is from genome assembly GCF_042886435.1 of Streptomyces sp. NPDC058000. Classification (NCBI taxonomy): domain Bacteria; kingdom Bacillati; phylum Actinomycetota; class Actinomycetes; order Kitasatosporales; family Streptomycetaceae; genus Streptomyces; species Streptomyces sp. NPDC058000. The sequence continues at coordinate 563,101 of NZ_JBHVQS010000001.1, read as the reverse complement.
TGCGCAGGGTGACGTCGATCCGAGGACGGCCCAGCTCATCGAGCGCCACGGCCTCCAGGCCGGTCACCCGGCGCGAGGCGTCGTCCCACACGGGGCGGACGCCCAGCAGTGCCAGCGCCTCCGCCACGTCGTCGCCGGAGGTGCGCATCGCGCTGGTGCCCCACAGGGACAGGCCCACCGACTCCGGCCAGTCGCCGTTGTCGTCGCGGTAGCGGGTCAGCAGCGAGTCGGCGAGCGCCTGACCGGTCTCCCAGGCGAGCCGCGACGGGACGGCCTTGGGGTCGACGGAGTAGAAGTTGCGGCCGGTCGGCAGGACGTTGACCAGACCGCGCAGCGGTGAGCCGGACGGGCCGGCCGGGACGAACCCGCCGTTCAGGGCGTGCACCGCGTGGTCGACCTCGGCCGTGGTGCCGGCCAGCCGCGGGACGACCTCCCGGGCGGCGAAGTCGAGGATGTCGGCGACCGCGGTCGGGTGCCCCTCGGCGACCCGACGCACCGCTGTCGGGTCCCAGTCCGCGTCCTCCATCGCCTGGACGAGGCCGCGGGCGACCGCCTCGGCTTCGTCGGCTGCGGTCCGGGTCGCGGCCGACTCGTCCAGGCCGAGCGCCTCGCGCAGTCCGGGCAGCGCGGAGGTGCCGCCCCAGATCTGTCGGGCGCGCAGGATGGCCAGCACGAGGTTGACCCGGGCCGCGCCGACCGGTGCGGCGCCCAGCACGTGCAGGCCGTCGCGGATCTGCGCGTCCTTGACCTCGCAGAGCCAGCCGTCGACGTGGAGCAGGAAGTCGTCGAACCCGTCGTCGTCCGGGCGTGCGTCCAGGCCCAGGTCGTGGTCGAGCTTGGCGGCCTGGATCAGGGTCCAGATCTGCGCGCGGATGGCGGGCAGCTTGGCCGGGTCCATCGAGGAGATCGCCGCGTACTCGTCGAGCAGCTGCTCAAGGCGGGCGATGTCGCCGTAGGAGTCGGCGCGGGCCATCGGCGGGACGAGGTGGTCGACGAGGGTGGCGTGCACCCGACGCTTGGCCTGGGTGCCCTCGCCCGGGTCGTTGACCAGGAACGGGTAGACGAGCGGGAGGTCGCCGAGCGCCGCGTCCGGACCGCAGGCGGCGGAGAGGCCGGCGTTCTTGCCGGGCAGCCACTCCAGGTTGCCGTGCTTGCCCAGGTGGACCATGGCGTCGGCGCCGAAGCCGCCGTCGACGGTGGAGGCGGCGATCCAGCGGTAGGCCGCCAAGTAGTGGTGGGAGGGCGGCAGATCGGGGTCGTGGTAGATCGCGATCGGGTTCTCGCCGAAGCCGCGCGGCGGCTGGATGAGGATCAGCAGGTTGCCGCGGCGCAGGGCGGCCAGCACGATGTCGCCCTCGGGGTTCCGGCTGCGGTCGAGGAACATCTCGCCGGGCGGCGGGCCCCAGTGCTCCTCGACGGACTCCCGCAGCTGCTGCGGCAGCGTGGCGTACCAGCGGCGGTAGTCGGCGGCCGGGATGCGGACCGGGTTGCGGGCCAACTGCTCCTCGGTCAGCCACTCCTGGTCGTGGCCACCGGCCTCGATGAGGGCGTAGATCAGCTCGTCGCCGTCGCCGGACGCGAGGCCCGGCACGGGCTCCGTCCCGAAGTCGTAGCCCTCGGCCTGGAGGCGGCGCAGCAGCGCGACGGCGCTCGCCGGGGTGTCCAGGCCGACCGCGTTGCCGATCCGGGAGTGCTTGGTGGGGTAGGCGGACAGCACCAGCGCCAGTCGCTTCTCGGCGGCCGGGATGTGCCGCAGCCGGGCGTGCCGGACGGCGATCCCGGCGACCCGGGCGGCGCGTTCGGCGTCGGCGACGTACACCGGCAGACCGTCCTCGTCGATCTCCTTGAACGAGAACGGCACGGTGATCAGCCGCCCGTCGAACTCGGGCACGGCGATCTGCGAGGCGGCGTCGAGCGGGGAGAGTCCCTCGTCGCTCTCCTCCCAGGCGGCCCGCGACCCGGTCAGGCAGAGCGCCTGGAGGATCGGCACGTCCAGGCCGGCCAGCGCACCCGCGTCCCAGGACTCGTCGTCGCCGCCCGCGGACGCCTCGGCGGGCTTGGTGCCGCCCGCGGCCAGCACGGTGGTGACGATGGCGTCGGCGGTGCGCAGTTCCTCGATCAGCTCCGGCTCGGGGGCCCGCAGCGAGGCGACGAACAGCGGCAGCGGACGGCCGCCGGCCCGCTCGACCTGGTCGCACAGGTCATGGATGAAGCCGGTGTTGCCGCTCATGTGGTGGGCGCGGTAGTAGAGCACGGCCACCGTCGGGCCGGTCACCTCCCGCGCTGTGCGCTCCAGCGGGCCCCAGGACGGGGCGGCCGCGGGCGGCTCGAAGCCGTGGCCGGTGAGCAGGACGGTGTCGCTGAGGAAGCAGGCCAGCTGGGAGAGGTTGGCCGGGCCGCCGTGCGCGAGGTAGGCGTGCGCCTCGGCCGCGATGCCGACGGGGACCGTGGACGCCTCCATGAGCTGGGCGTCGGGGGCCTGTTCACCGGTGAGCACGACGACCGGCCGGTGCTGGTCCGCGGCCAACAGCACGTCCAGACCGTCCTGCCAGGCGCGGAGACCGCCGAGCAGGCGGACGACGACCAGGTCGGTGCCCTCCAGGAGCCCGGGGAGTTCGGCGACGTCGAGACGGGAGGGGTTGGCGAGCCGGTACGGCACGGGGCCGCTGGCCGCGCGGGCGCTGAGCAGGTCGGTGTCGGAGGTCGACAGCAGCAGGATCACGGCGCAGCCTTCCTCGGGGTATCCGCGCCCCGGGTGGTCGTATGGACGGCGGGAGTTCCTGGCTCACCCGGCGGTGGCCGGGTTCACAGTGGCGGGACCGCGCCGGATTCTCACCGGGCTTCCTCCCTTGGCGCCGTCGCTGGCGTCCGGCGGGTCAGCCGACCCACCGACCTGCATAGTAAGGGCTGCGGCCGGGCCGCGGGAGCCCGCCTCCGGAGCTGCCGTTCACCACCCCTCGCCCCGGTTCCGGGCGCCACCGACGTAGGTATGCTCGCCGCCATGCCGCCCTCCCCCTCACCACGCCCCGACAGGGCCGAACCGCCCGTGCGGGACCGCGGTGACGCCTGCCCGGGAGCGCTGCGGCTGCACTCCGCCGCCGACGGGCAGCTGGCCCGAGTGCGGTTGCCCGCAGGGGACTTGACGGTGCGCCAGGCCGGCGCGTTGGCGGACGCCGCGGAGCGCCTCGGCGACGGCCACCTCTCGCTGACCTCCCGCGGCAACGTCGAACTCCGCGGTCTGCCCGACGACTGCGGCCGGCACCTCGCCGACCTCCTCACCGACGCCGGGCTGCTGCCGTCCGTACGCCACGAGCGGATCCGCAACGTGCTGGCCTCGCCGCTGGCCGGACTGGACCGACACACCCCCTCCGACGTGCGGTTGTGGGCCCGGAGCCTGGACGCGCTGCTGTGCGCGAGCGCATCGGCGACGGCGCTCTCGGGCCGCTTCCTGTTCGTCCTCGACGACGGCCGGGGCGATGTGGCGGGCCTGGGCGGCGATGTGACCTTGCTCGCAGAATCCGGCCGGAAGGCCCCGGCGGACACCGCATACCCGCCGGGGGCCGCGTCCGGGTACGGGGCGCTGCTCCGGGTCGGCGACGACCGGGCGGCGCTGCGGATCGCGGCGGACGACGTCCCGCGGGCGGCGCTGACCGCCGCCGAGGTCTTCCTGGCCGCCGCCGCGGAGTGCGGCAGCGGTGCCTGGCGGGTCCGCGAACTCCCCGCCGCTCGGCCGCTGACCGCCCAGGAGGTGCAGCGTGCGCTGCGGGCCGCGGGCATCGCCGCGGAATCCGCGGAGTACACGGAATACACAGACGCGGTCGGCCCGCAGCCGGCCGTGCCGTACGCCGACGCCACCGCCCCCGGTCCGGTCGAGGGGCCCGACGGCCGCCGCGCGCTGGCGGTCCTGGCGCCGCTCGGCCGGCTGACCGCGGCTCAGTGGCGGCTGCTGACCGGGATCGCCGCCGGCGACGGCTCCGGCGAACTGCGCCTCACGCCCTGGCGCGGCATCGTCGTCCCCGGCCTGTCCGCCGCGCCGGCGGCCCGGCGGCTTCGCGACCTCGCCGCCGCCGGACTGATCACCGACCCGGCCTCCCCCTGGCGCCGGGTCACCGCCTGCACCGGCCTGCCCGGCTGCGCCAAGTCCCTTACCGATGTGCGGAGCGATGCGGCGACCGCGGTCGCCGGGGGCGGGGCCGTCCCGGCGAACGATTCCGGTGTGCCGGTCGGGCTGCCCGTCCACTGGTCGGGCTGCGATCGGCGCTGCGGCCACCCGCACGGCGCCTGGATCGATGTGCTGGCGACACCCGACGGCTATCGCACCACCGCGGTGGGCCCCAAGGACCCGGCCCCGCCGTCGGTTTCACGTGAAACACCGCGACCGAGCACCGTTTCACGTGAAACGCCCCGGTCGGGCGCCGTTTCACGGGAAACATCGACCACCCCCGGTGCCCCTCCTGCTGCCCGTCCTTCTTCCACCCCTCAACCCACCACCCCGAGGCTCCAGTGACCGCGTTCGACTATGAAAAGGACGGGGCGGCCATCTACCGCCAGTCCTTCGCCACCATCCGCGCCGAGGCGGATCTCTCCGGACTGCCCGCCGACGCCAGCCGGGTCGCGGTCCGGATGATCCACGCCTGCGGCATGGTCGATCTCGTCCGCGATCTGGCCTTCAGCCCTGGGGTCGTGGCCAGTGCGCGCGCCGCGCTGCGCGCCGGTGCGCCGATCCTGTGCGACGCCACCATGGTGGCCAGCGGGGTGACCCGCAAGCGGCTGCCCGCGGACAACGAGGTGCTGTGCACCCTCGGCGATCCGTCGGTCCCGGAGCTGGCCGCCCGGATGGGCACCACCCGCAGCGCCGCCGCCCTCGAACTGTGGCGGGACCGGATGGAGGGCGCCGTGGTCGCCTTCGGCAACGCCCCCACCGCGCTCTTCCGGTTCCTCGAAATGATCGAGGAAGGGGCACCGCGCCCCGCGGCCGTCCTCGGCATCCCGGTCGGCTTCATCGGCGCGGCCGAGTCCAAGGACGCGCTGATCGACCACCCGTCCAAGCTGGATCACATAGTGGTGCGCGGGCGGCGCGGCGGCAGTGCCATGGCCGCGGCCGCGATCAACGCCCTGGCGAGCGAGGAAGAGTAGGCGTGAGCGAGCAGCAGGCGAGCAGCGGCACGGTGGACCAGCCGACCGCGCAGTCCCCGGAGCGGTCCACCGGCCGCCTCTACGGCGTCGGCCTCGGCCCCGGCGACCCGTCCCTGATGACCGTACGGGCGGTGGAGGTCATCGCCCAGGCCGATGTGGTGGCGTACCACAGCGCCCGGCACGGACGCTCCATCGCGCGTTCCATCGCCGTGCGGCACATCCGCCCGGACCACATCGAGGAAGCCCTGGTCTATCCGGTCACCACCGAGACGACCGACCACCCCGGCGGCTACCGCGGCGCCCTGGACGAGTTCTACGAGGCGGCGGCGGCGCGGCTCGCGGCCCATCTCGACGCCGGCCGCACGGTCGCGGTGATCTCCGAGGGCGATCCGTTCTTCTACGGCTCGTACCAGCACATGCACAAGCGGCTGGCCCACCGCTATCCGACCGAGGTCGTTCCCGGCGTCACCTCCATCAGCGCCGCCGCGGCCCGGCTGGGCACCCCGCTCACCGAGGCCGACGAGGTGCTGACCGTCCTCCCCGGCACCCTGTCGGAGGAAGAGCTGACGGCCCGTCTGAGCGCCACCGACTCGGCCGTCGTGATGAAGCTGGGCCGTACCTTCCCCAGCGTCCGCCGTGCCCTGGAGCGCTCCGGCCGGCTGCCGGAGGCCCGCTACGTCGAGCGCGCCACGATGGCCGGGGAGCGCACCGGAGCGCTGTCCGACGTCGACGCCGACTCTGTGCCGTACTTCTCCGTCGCGGTCGTGCCCAGCCGCATCGCCACCGCCGCTGAGGAGGAGCCGGATCCGGCCGCCGCGGACAGCGGTGAGGTGGTCGTGGTCGGCACCGGCCCGGCCGGTCCGCGCTGGCTCACCCCGGAGTCCCGCGGTGCCCTGGCCGCCGCCGACGACCTCGTCGGCTACACCACGTACTTGGACCGCGTCCCGGTGCGCCCGGGCCAGCGCCGGCACCCCTCGGACAACAAGGTCGAGTCCGAACGCGCCGAATTCGCGCTGGATTTGGCCCGCCGGGGCCGCCGAGTGGCCGTGGTCTCCGGCGGCGACCCCGGCATCTTCGCCATGGCCACCGCGGTCCTCGAAGTGGCGTCGGAGGAGCCCTACCGCTCCGTGCCGGTGCGCGTCCTGCCCGGCGTCACGGCCGCCAATGCCGCTGCCGCCCGCGCCGGCGCCCCCTTGGGCCACGACTATGCGGTGATCTCGCTCTCCGACCGGCTCAAGCCCTGGGAGGTGATCGCCGAACGGCTGCGCGCGGCGTCCTCCGCCGACCTGGCGCTGGCGCTCTACAACCCCGGCTCCCGCAGCCGCACCTGGCAGGTGGCCAAGACCCGGGACGTCCTCCTGGAGCACCGCGCACCGGACACCCCGGTCATCCTCGCCCGCGACATCGGCGGCCCGGAGGAGTCTCTCCGCACCGTCCCGCTCACCGACCTCGATCCCCTTCAGGTCGACATGCGGACGATCCTGCTCGTCGGCTCGTCCCAGACCCAGCGGGTGCAGCGGGACGACGGCACCGAGGTGGTCTGGACGCCGCGCAGGTACCCGGAGCGCTGACCGCCCGCGCGGCGTCAGCCGAGGAGCGCCCGCACCCAGTCCACCGCCGCGCCCGGCTCGGCGGCCACCGGCACGCCCTCCGGAACGGGCGGCCGCCGGACGACCACCACCGGCACCCCGGCCTCCCGCGCGGCCGCCAGCTTGGGGGCGGTCGCCGCGGCGCCGCTGTCCTTGGTCACCAGCACGTCGATGCGGTGGTGCCGCAGCAGTTCCCGTTCCCCGTCGAGGGTGAACGGGCCGCGGTCCAGGACGGTCGTCATCCGGGGCGGGTGCGGGGGCTCCGGGGCGTCCACCGAGCGGACCAGGAACCACAGGTCCGTGAGGTGGGCGAAGTGGGCGAGCCCCATCCGGCCGGTGGTGAGGAAGACCCGGCCGCCGAGGGTGGGGAGGACGGCGGCGGCCTCGGTGAGGGAGCGGACCGGGTGCCAGACGTCGCCGGGTTGTGCGCCCCAGCCGGGGCGGCGGAGGGCCAGCAGGGGAACATGGGCGGTGGCGGCGGCCTGGGCCGCGTGGAAACTGATCGTGCCGGCGAAAGGATGGGTGGCGTCGATGAGCGCGTCCACCGCGTGCTCGCTCAGCCAGCGGGCGAGGCCCTCGGGGCCGCCGAACCCACCGATGCGCACCTCCCCGGCGGGCAGCCGCGGCGCCGCCACCCGGCCGGCCAGTGAGGTCATCACCCGCACCCCCGGCTCCGCCACCAGGGCCGTGGCCAGCTGGCGGGCCTCCGTGGTGCCGCCGAGGATCAGTACCTGGCGGACGGGTTCGTGGACGGGTGACGTCGGCATGAGCGGCAGGTTCCTCCGTGGGTGAAACGCAACCGAAGGCTACGGGAGGGCGCAGCGCGCAGCTCGCGCACACCGGGCTGCGGCACGGGTGGACGACCGGGGCGTGCGCCACGGCCGCCAGCACGGCCGCGTACACGGCGCTGCTGAGCGGGGAGTTCCCGGACCCGGTGACGATCACGCTGCCGAAGGGACAGACGCCGTCCTTCGCGCTCGCGGTGGAGGAGCTGACCGCTGCCGGGGCGGGACCGGCCACCGCGATGGCCGGGGTGGTCAAGGACGCCGGGGACGATCCCGATGTGACGCACGGGGCGCTGGTGCGGGCCACGGTGCGGGCGCTGCCGGCCGGCAGCGGAGTGGTGTTCGCGGCGGGCCCGGGCGTGGGTACGGTCACCCGCCCCGGACTGCCGCTGGACGTCGGCGAACCCGCCATCAATCCCGTACCGCGGCAGATGATCCGGGAGCATCTGGCGCGCGTCGCCAAGGCCCACGCAGGCAGCGGTGCGAGCGCGGACGTCGAGGTCGAGGTCTCCGTCGATCACGGCGAGGAGATCGCCCGCAGCACCTGGAATCCGCGCCTCGGCATCCTGGGCGGCCTGTCGATCCTGGGGACGACCGGGATCGTCGTGCCGTACTCCTGCTCGGCGTGGATCGACTCGATCCGGCGCGGGGTGGACGTGGCGCGGGCGGCCGGCCGGCGGCATGTCGCCGGGTGCACCGGCTCGACGTCGGAGAAGGTCGCCGTCGCCCTGCACCACCTGCCGGAGGACGCGCTGTTGGACATGGGGGACTTCGCCGGGGCGGTGCTCAAGTACATCCGCCGGCATCCCGTCGACCGGCTGACGATCTGCGGCGGCTTCGCCAAGCTGTCGAAACTGGCGGCCGGTCATCTGGATCTGCACTCGGCGCGCTCTCAGGTCGACAAGGGTTTCCTCGCCGAACTGGCCCGACAGGGCGGCGCCGACGCGGCACTGGCGGAGGCGGTGGCCGAGGCCAACACCGGCCTGGCCGCGCTCCAGTTGTGCACGGCGGCCGGCGTTCCCCTCGGCGACCTGGTGGCGGCCACGGCACGGGACGCGTCACTGGGCGTGCTGCGGGGTGCGCCGGTCGCCGTCGACGTCATCTGTATCGACCGGGCGGGACTGGTGGTGGGCCGGGCGGAGCCGCGCGGCCCGGGAGGCTAGGTACTGTCCGGTGGGTCAGGGACCTAGCGCGACTGGCGTCGGATGTTTCACGTGAAACGCGCCCCGGCCCGACGACCGGGATCCGACGCCCCGCCGTGCAACCCCTCGTCACATCCGCGGCAGTGTCTCTCCGCGGCTCAGCCCGTCCTCACGAGCCATGTCGAAACGGCCCAGCTCGTTGCCGCGGCCCTTCCCGGCCCGACGGTGCTCGCCAAGTGCCTTGCGGGCCGCCATCTCGCGTGCGCGGTCCATCCGGTCCAACCGGTCCCGCATGCAGCTGTCGTCCCCGCCGGTCAACGCGCCCAGCGCGCTGCCCAGGGCGCAGGCGGCCATCTTGACGGGACTGTCCTTCGAGCGGCGCGGTGTGTCCTTGCCGCTGGCGGTGGCGACGGTGCTGCCGGTGAGGGTCAGCACGGCCGCAGCGAAGACCGCGGTGGCGGCCATCCTGGTACGCATCGTGGCGAGCTCCTTTTGCGTCGACCCCCCTGGGTGTCGCAGCTTCCTTACCGGCCTCCGGGATCGGGAAAACGGACTTTCACCCCGATGCGGTCATACAATTCAGCCGGACAGGCGTGCTGCGCGCTGCCCTTGACGCTCCCTCAGGCATCCCCGTCGCAGGGCACGTGCGGCCGCTCGCGCTCCGACGAGTAGAGGTGGCTGTCGCGGAACTGCTCGGCGCCCAGCGTGCGGCCGACCATGATCACGGCGGTCCGGACCACACCCGCGGCCTTCACCTGGCCGGCGATGTCGCCGAGCGTGCCGCGCAGCACGAGTTCGTCGGGGCGGGAGGCCATCGCCACGACGGCGGCCGGGCAGTCGGCGCCGTAGTGCGGCAGCAGTTCGTCGACGATCCGGTCCACGTACATCGCGGCGAGGTGCAGCACCAGCAGCGCACCGCTGCGCCCCAGGGTGGCCAGGTCCTCGCCGTCGGGCATCGGGGTGGCGCGCTGGGCGACCCGGGTGAGGATGACGGTCTGGCCGACGGTGGGCACCGTCAGTTCGCGCTTCAGGGCGGCGGCCGCCGCGGCGAACGCGGGCACGCCGGGCACGACCTCGTACGGCACCCCCGCCGCGTCCAGGCGGCGCATCTGCTCGGCCACCGCGCTGAAGACGGACGGGTCACCGGAGTGCAGCCGGGCGACGTCCTGGCCCTCCTCGTGGGCCCGGACCAGCTCCGCCGTGATCGCGTCCAGGTCCAACTGCGCGGTGTCGACCAGCCGGGCCCCCGGCGGGCACTCGGCGAGCAGTTCGCGCGGCACCAGGCTTCCCGCGTAGAGGCAGACCCCGCAAGCGGCCAGGGTGCGGGCGCCACGCAGGGTGATCAGGTCGGCGGCGCCGGGGCCCGCACCGATGAAGTAGACGGTCATGACTGTCGGTCTCCTGGGGAGGTTACGAGGGGTCCTGGGAGCGGGAGGGCGTGGCGGTCTCCTGCGGGCCGAGCTCCGGCACACCGGACGACGCGGGCTTCACCGCCGACCACTGGGTGACCGGCATCGCCTGCCGCCAGCCCGTGAAGCCGCCGACCGGCACCGCATGGGCGATCGCGAGCCGCACCAGTTCGCCGCCGTGCCGCCGGTACCACTCGGTGAGCAGCGCCTCGGACTCCAGCGTCACGGTGTTGGCGACGATCCGGCCGCCCGGGGGCAGCGCGTCCCAGCAGGCGTCCAACAGCCCGGGCACGGTCAGGCCGCCGCCGATGAACACCGCGTCCGGCGTCGGCAGTCCGGCCAGTGCGGCGGGCGCGGCGCCGTGCACCACGCGCAGCGCCGGGACGCCGAGCGCCCCTGCGTTGCGGCCGATCCGCGCCGCCCGTACGGTGTCCCGTTCGACGCTGACGGCCCGGCAACTGCGGTGCGCGCGCAGCCATTCGACGGCGATGGAGCCGGAACCGCCGCCGATGTCCCAGAGCAGCTCGCCGGGCACGGGGGCCAGCGCGGCCAGGGTGGCCGCCCGGACATGACGCTTGGTCAGCTGGCCGTCGTGCTCGTAGGCGTCGTCGGGGAGCCCCGGCACGACCGGCAGCCGCGGTGCGTCCGGCTCCCGCACGCAGTCCAGTGCGATCACGTTGAGCGGATCGCCGGCGGGTGCGTCCCACCGCTCCGCACTGCCCTCGACCACCCGCTCGCGCGGGCCGCCGAGTTGTTCCAGTACGCGCATCCGGGTCGGGCCGAAGCCCCGGTCCCGCAACAGCCGGGCGACCTCGTCGGGCGTCCCGGCCCCGGCCGACAGCACCAGCACCCGCCGCCCGTCGTACAGCGCCCGCACCAGGTTCTCCGCCGGCCGCCCGACGAGCGTGACGACCTCGGTGTCCTCCACCGCCCAGCCCAGCCGGGCGCAGGCGTACGCCACGGACGACGGGTGCGGCACCACCCGCAGCGGGCGCCGCACCGCGACGTCCTGCGCCATCACCTCGGTCAGGGTCCGCCCGATCCCGTAGAACATCGGGTCCCCGCTGGCCAGCACGCAGACCCGCCGCCCGGTATGCGCGGCGAGCAGCCCGGGCACGGCGGGCCGCAGCGGCGAGGGCCACGGCACCCGCCGCCCCGCGCACTCCGCGGGCAGCAGCGCCAACTGCCGCGCCCCGCCGATCAGTACCTCGGCCGCGGCCAGCTCCCGCCGCGCGGCCGGCGACAGTCCGTCCCAGCCATCGGCCCCGATACCTACGACGGAGAGGGGAAGCGGGGGAGTCACTGCGGGGTACCTCGGGGCGCGAAGGGACGGGACGGAGGTCAAGGGGACGTCGAAGGACGGGTGCCGAACTCTACTGACCGGCCGGGCGGCCCCGGCTCCCGGGGAGGCCCCCGCGGGCCCGGCGCGTCCCCCTGCGCCCACCCCGCCCCTTATTGCACATTGCTTGCAATTACTTGCTATGACTGTCCAGGGCACGAAACGCGACGGGGAAGGAGTGCGGTCCATGGGCTCGCCGGTGGTGCTGGGCATCGAGTCGTCCTGCGATGAGACGGGTGCCGGCCTGGTGCGGGACGGGCGGCTGCTCGGGCACACCGTCGCGTCGAGCATGGACGAGCACGCGCGGTTCGGCGGAGTGGTGCCGGAGATCGCCGCCCGGGCGCATGTGCACGCGCTGACGCCCGTGGTGCGCAGCGCACTGGCCGATGCGGGGCTGCGGGCGTCCGACATCGGGGCGGTGGCGGTGACCACCGGACCGGGACTCTCCGGTGCGCTCCAGGTGGGGCTGGCCGGGGCCAAGGGGCTGGCGTACGCGCTGGGCGTGCCGCTCTACGGCGTCCACCACCTGGCCGGTCACGTCGCCGCCGACACCCTCGCGCACGGTCCGCTGCCCGACCCCTGCGTGGTGCTGATCGTCTCCGGTGGGCACACCTCGCTCCTGCTCGTACGGGACCTGGCCCGTGACCGGATCGTGCACCTCGGCGACACCCTGGACGACGCCGCCGGGGAGTGCTTCGACAAGGTCGCGCGGGTCTTCGGGCTGCCCTACCCCGGCGGTCCGGCCATTGACCGGACAGCGCGCGAGGGGGATCCGCGCGCTGTCCACTTCCCTCGCCCGCTCACCGCTGGCCCGCCCGAGAAGCGGTTCACGTTCTCCTTCTCGGGGTTGAAGACGGCGGCGGCGCGCTGGGCGGAGAGCCACCGCGCCGCGGGCCGTCCGCTACCTGTCGCCGATGGCGCGGCCGCGCTGCAGGAGGCGGTCGCCGACGTGCTGACCCGCAAGGCGGTCGCCGCCTGCACCGAGCACGGCGTCGGGACGCTGGTGGTGGTCGGCGGCGTGGCGGCCAACTCCCGGGTGCGCACGCTGGCCGAGGAGCGCTGCGCCGCGGCCGGCATCACCCTGCGGGTCCCGCCGCTGCGGCTGTGCACGGACAACGGCGCGATGATCGCGGCCGTCGGCGATCTGCTCGTCCGGGCCGGCGCCGCGCCCGCCCCGCTCGATGTGTCCATCGACCCGTCGGCACCGCTGGAGTACGCGGCGCTGCATCCCGTTGCGGCGGGCCGCGCACCGGCCGCCTGAGGCCAGCGGGTGACCGGCGCCTCGTTTCACGTGAAACCGCCGTTTCACGTGAAACAGCGGAGGACCGCTCCGCCGACCGGACCGTGTCCATCCGGTCACCCTTCTCCATCGCACCGCTCTGACCAGGCACGATAGCCCGTTCGACGGTAATGACAACGGTCACCGGTGCAGCCTTTGGATCTTTTGTCGAAGTGCGGTTTGCTTCGCTGCGAGAAGCAAGGTGGAGCCAAGAAGGAGCGCGCCCATGACCGAGCACGCCCACAGTGGGCACAGCCATGCACACAGCCACACCCATGCCGTGTCCCCGGACGCCGATCGGCGCTGGCTGCGGGCCGCGCTGATTCTGCTCACCGCCTACATGGCGGTCGAGGTCGTGATCGGTTTCCTGGCGCAGTCGCTGGCACTGATCTCGGACGCCGCCCACATGCTCACCGACGCGGTCTCGATCGTGTTGGCGCTGGTCGCGATGCGGCTGGCCGCGAAGCCCGCACGGGGCGGCTACACCTACGGCCTCAAGCGCGCCGAGATCCTCTCCGCGCAGGCCAACGGCATCACCCTGCTGGTGCTCTCCGTCTGGCTGGCGTACGAGGCGGTCCAGCGGCTGATCTCACCGCCCGAGGTCACCGGCGGGCTGGTGGTCATCACCGCGCTGTCCGGTGTGGTGGTGAACCTGATCTGTACCTGGTTCCTGTCGAAGGCCAACCGCTCCAGCCTGAACGTCGAGGGCGCCTACCAGCACATCCTCACCGACCTGTTCGGCTTCATCGCCACCGCGATCTCCGGTCTCATCGTGCTGACCACGGGCTTCCAGCAGGCCGACGCGATCGCCTCGCTCGTCGTCGTCGCGCTGATGCTGAAGGCCGGTACGGGGCTGGTGCGGGAGTCCGGCCGGATCTTCATGGAGGCCGCTCCGGCCGGGATCGACCCGGACGCGCTGGGCGATCACCTCGTCGCCGCCGACCAGGTCGTCGAGGTGCACGACCTGCACATCTGGCAGATCACCTCCGGGCAGCCGGCGCTCTCCGCGCACATCCTGGTCGCCCCGGCGGGCGACTGCCACAAGGTCCGCCGCAGCCTGCAGGAGTTGCTGCACACCGAGTACGGCATCACCCACGCCACCCTCCAGGTCGACCACCTCGGCGAACAGGACGAGGACGAGCTGCTGACCCTGGGGCCCGGGCCCGGCCCCGAGCAGCCCTCCGGCAGCCACTGCGACGACTCCCACGGCCCCGTCCACCGTCCGGGCCCGCACCAGCACTGACCCGCCGTCGTCGCGGGCCCGCGCCCGCACTCGGGTGACCCCGCCCCCGGGCGCGGCCCGCCAGTCACCGACCCGCGCCGCTGCGGTGCTCGGATGACGGCATGAGAACCGCCGCCGCCTGCGCGGTGCTGTGCGCCGTCGCGCTCCCCGCCGCGCCCGCCCCGCCGGCCATCGCGGTGACGGTAACCGACGGCGTCGACCGGGCGGAGGCCGGACAGCGGCTCGACTACCGCATCACCGTGCACAACCTCGGCGGCGACCAGGTGACCGGCGCCCGCATCGAGCAGGAGATGCCGGCCACCACCGTCTCGGCCACCGCCACCGACGGCACCGTCGAAGGGGAGGGCACGGGCGAGCAGAAGGCCGTCTGGCACGCCGATCTGCCCGCGTACGACATCCAGGTGTTCACCGCCGGCGCGGTGCTCGGCGCCCGCCGGGACCTCGGCACCAGCGCCGCCCCCGGCACCCTGCGGGCCGCCACCTCGGTCTGCGTCTACGCCGGTGCGGACGCCGCGCCGCTGGCCTGCTCCGGCGACCTGGACGACCTCCCCGAGTCGCAACCCGAGCCCGAGCACGGCGACGGGGCGGGGTGGGCGGTGGCGGCCCTGGCCGGCGCGCTGCTCGTGCCCGGGGTGGTCCGGGCGGTCCGGCACGGCCGGGCCCGACGGTCCGGCTGAGCAACGCGCGGGATCACCCACCCGCCGCCGGCCACCCACCGGCCGCTCATCCGTGCGATCACCCATTGGCACCGGCCCCGCTCGCGGCCGACCGCCGTACGGACTTGCCTGGAGCGTGGCAGCCATCGCCGTTGCAGGAAGGACCGGTACGCATGTCAGCGAGTGCACCCGCACGCGCCGACGGCCGGGTGACCGCGGCGCGCTGCCCACCGGGACGGCCACGCCGGGCCCGCTCGTTGGCCGGCGGCGCGCTGCTGCTGATCGGAACGCTGCTGCTACCGCTGAGCCTGGCCGCCCTCTGGGCCCGCACCGAACTCACCGACACCGACCGCTACGTGGCCGCGGTCGCCCCGCTCGCCGGAAACCCCGCCATCCAGGACGCCATCGTCGACGACGTCACCAACGGCGTGATGCCCCACGTCCGGCTGGACGGCCTGCTCAAGGTGGTCCCCCGCGCCGAACGTCCCGCGCTGCGCCGCAAGTTCACCCGCGGCATCCGCGAGTTCGTCGACAAACAGGTCCGCCAGGTCGTCACCGGCCGCACCTTCCCCGCGGTCTGGACCGGGGTGCACCGCACCGCCCACCGCACCCTGGACGGCACGCTGGCCGCCTCCGGCGACGCCCCCGTCACCCTGGACCTCTCGCCGGTCATCGAGCGCGTCCGGCACCAGTTGTCCGGCAACGGACTCGGCATCGACCTCATCCACCGGGTGCCGCCCACCGGCGCCTCCATCGTGCTGCTCAAGTCCCCCGACGTGCCCCGGCTGCGGGCCGGCTTCCAGGTCGCACGCACCGGCGCGCTGCTGCTGCCGCCGACCGCCGCGCTCTGCCTCCTGGCCGGTCTGCTGTTGACCCGGCGCCGACGCCGGGCGCTGATCTGCACGGCGGCCGGCTGCGCGGTGGCCTGCGCCCTCCTGGCCGCGGCGCTGGCGCTGCTCCGCGCCCGCCTCCTGAACGCCCTGCCGGCCACGGTCTCCCGCCCCGCCGCCGACGCCTACACCGACGCCCTGACCGCCTCCCTGCGCTCCGGCGTGGGGACGGCGATCGGCGCGGCGGCGGCCACCGCCGCCCTCGCCGCCGCGGGCCCACTGGCGGCCCGCCTCCGCCGCGCCGTGCTGTCGGGGATGTCGGGCCGTCAGCCCGGGCCGGTGCGCCGGCGGGTGACAGCCCGCGGCATGCGGAACGCCCACCGCGCCGCACAGCGCCGGTTCGCCGATGACCGTCCGCGCCGGTAGCGGCTCGCCGCGCCCCGGGACGGCCGTGGCGCCCGCCCGGTACGCGGCACCACCGGCCGCATAACCGCACCATATACCCAAAATGGCGCGCATAAGAAAAAACCGCTATGCCACCTTAAATGCCACATCTGAGGAGCAGAACGAGCACCACACCGAAACCCTGCGTGCGGTGCGCGACAACCCCAACGCACCGGAGCCGCTCTGGCAGTTGGCGAAGAAGATGCTCAGCGGGCGGCTCCAGCTCAAGGACGTCCTGAACGACGCCGCAGGGCACCGCGCGCTGACCGACGGGCTGGCCCCCCTCAGGGAGCAGTGGCGGACGATGTCGCCGCAACAGCGCCAGGCCACCCGGCAGTACGACCCGGACGAGCACCCGGACCGCGCAGGCGACGCCGCCGGCCGGTCACCGCGGAACTGAGGAGTACCGGAAGGCACTGATCCGCGTCCGCGCCCCGGCAACGGGACACGACAACGGTCCGGCGCGGACAGCGGCCTTCTCGGCAGCAGCGCGAAGACCGTCCTCAGATCGCCAGGACGGTCTTCCCCTGCGCCCGCCCGGTGCGGCTGGCCGCCAGGGCCTCGGGGGCCTCCGCCAAGGGGACTTCGAGGCCCACGAGGACCGTCAGACGGCCCGCGTCGAGGTGCCCGGCGAGGATCTCCAGGAGCTGGGGTGAGGGCCGGTTGACGAAGTTGAAGCCGCGCAGGTTGTGCTCGGTGAGCACATCGGCGTCGGCGGAGCCGATCAGCGAGACCGCCACACCGCCGTCCCGTACCGCCCGGGTCAGCTCGACGAACCCCGCCGCGTCGCTGGTCATGTCGATCAGCACGTCCACCCCTTCCGGGTGCGCCGCGAGGACCTGGTCGGCGACCGGTCCCGCGGTGTGATCGACGGTCGCCGCGGCCCCCAGCGTGCGCATCAACTCCGCCTTGGCCGGGCGGGCGGTGGCGATCACCTCCGCACCCCGGCCGGCCGCGATCTGGGTCGCGAAGGTGCCGACCCCGCCGGTCGCGCCGACGATCAGCACCCGCCGGCCCTCGCCGACCCGGGTCTCCTCGACCAGGTTGTACGCGGTCATCCCGGCCGTCGGCACGGCGGCGGAGGTCGCATAGGTGACGCTGCGGGCGGCCAGGGCGATGGCGTCCTCCTTGGCCACGGCGAATTCGGCGTACGAACCGCCGCCCCGCTCGGGCCGCTGGAACTGGCCGAACACCGGGTCCCCCACGGTGAACCTCCGCACGCCGCTGCCGACCGCGACCACCTCCCCCGCCCCGTCCGTCCCCATGACCAGCGGGAATTTGGCGTGGACGGCCTCCCCGAACATGCCGTCGGCGAGCTTCCAGTCGACGGGGTTGAGTCCGGCGGCGGCCAGCCGCACCAGGACTTCACCAGGCCCCGGTTCAGGTTGTGGCAGCTCCATGAGCTGCGGGTCCGCACCGAAGGCGTTGACTGCTACGGCTCTCATGTGGCGTTCCCTTCCACCCTTCCGAGGAGCGGCCGGAGTGGATCGTAAGCACGCCGGTCGGGCCGGGCGCGGCAGGACGGGAGGCGGTGCCCCGGAAGCAACTCGTACGGCCCCCGTCGCCGTTCCGTTCCCCACTCGATTGCCCGCATGACGGGACCGGTGCGGGGCCGCGGGATTCAATGGCGCAATGATCCGGTTCGAGTCGGTCACCAAGCGCTACCCCGACGGGACCACGGCCGTCGACGACCTCTCGTTCGAGGTCGGCGCGGGTGAGCTGGTCACCTTGGTCGGGCCGTCCGGGTGCGGCAAGACGACGACCATGATGATGGTGAACCGGCTGATCGACCCCACCAGTGGGCGGATCTTCGTCGACGACGCGGACGTGTCCGGTGTCGACCCGGTCCGGCTCCGCCGGGGGATGGGCTACGTCATCCAGCAAACCGGGCTCTTCCCGCACCGCACCGTCCTCGACAACACCGCGACCGTGCCGTTCCTGACCGGCTGGAAGAAGGCCAAGGCGCGGGAGCGGGCCGCCGAACTCCTGCACCTGGTCGGGCTGGACCCGACCGTCTACGGCGCGCGCTACCCCGACCAACTGTCCGGTGGCCAGCGCCAGCGGGTCGGGGTGGCCCGCGCCCTGGCGGCCGATCCGCCGGTGCTGTTGATGGACGAGCCGTTCGGTGCCGTCGACCCGGTCGTCCGGGACCGCCTCCAGAAGGAGTTCCTGCGGCTCCAGGCCACCCTGCACAAGACGGTGCTGCTGGTCACCCACGACATCGAGGAGGCCATCCGGCTCGGCGACCGGATCGCGGTCTACGGCGCCGGGCGGATCGAGCAGTTCGACACCCCGGCGCGGGTGCTCGGCGCCCCCGCCACCCCCTACGTCGCCGAATTCATCGGCACCGACCGGGCGTTGAAGCAGCTGTCGGTCACCGCCATCGACCGCGACGACCTGGAACGCCCGCCGTTCGCCCGGCTCGCCGAACCCGCCGCGGACGCCGTGGTCCGGCTGCGATCCGAAGGTGCACGCTGGGCGGTGGTGCTGGACGCCGAGGGGGCGCTGCACGGCTGGGTGGGCACGGAGCAACTGTCGGGCGCGGGTGGCACGGTGGCGGACCACGCCCGTCGGATGGAGGCGTGGATCCCGGCGTCCGGAACCCTCAAGGCGGCGTTCAGCGAGATGCTCAAGCACGATGCCGGCTGGATCGCGGTCCTGGACGGCCGGCGGTTCCTGGGCGTCCTGACCCCGACCACCCTGCACGAGGCGCTGCGCCGCACCATCGCCCCGGAGGGACGCGGGCTGTCGCAGGGGCGGCCGGAGGTGGACTCGGTTCCGACGGAGTGAGGGAGGCGGCCGGGACGGGCGTGGTGTTTCACGTGAAACGACGGCCGGGAGCGCTGTTTCACGTGAAACGTCGTTCCGGCTCCGTCATTCCTTCCTCAACAGCCCCTTCGACACCAGGTAGTTGTGGGCCACATCGGCGGGCAGCCGGCGCCAGCTGTCGACCTGTTCGTTGAGGTGCGCCAGGTCTGCGGTGGTCAGCACGCGGTTGAGCCCGTTCAGCGCGGCGGCCGGGCGGGCGCTGCCGGCCCGTGCGCGGTTGACGACGGGGACGATGTAGTCGGCGTTCTGGAGTTTCCGGTCGTCGGCGAGGACGACGAGCCCGAACTGATCGAGGGTGGCGTCCGTGCTGGTGGTGAGCACCATCTGGTCCTGGCCGTTCTGTACGGCCTGCTTCGCGGGCGTGGTGCCGACGCCCTTGGGGTCCACGGCGGTGATGTCGATGCCGTACGTCTTCCGCAGGCCCGGTGCGCAGAACGGCCGCTGGACGCACTCGTCACCCGCCGCCAGCCGCACCGGCAGCTTGGCGCGGCCCAGGTCGCTGAGGGTGCGGAGGTGGTGCTCGGCGGCGTAGGCGGCGCGCACCGCGAAGGCGTTCTGGTCGACGGCCCGGCCCGCCGGAAGCACGGTCAGACCGCGCGGGGTGGCCAGACGACGCAAGGCGGCCATGGTGGTGTCCAGGTCGGGGGAGGCGACCGGGGCGGCCTGGGGACCGTGCTCCTTGGCGTTGAGCCAGTCCGCGAAAGTGGCGGCGTATTCGGGCACGACGTCGATCTGGCCGGCCTCCAGCGCGGGTTCGTACAGCTCGCGGTTGCCGACGGTGAGGACATGGGTGCGGTAGCCGTCCTGGCCGAGCAGCGCCGCGTACATCTGGGCGAGCAACTCGCTCTCGGTGAAGCCGGCCGAGCCGATGGCGAGATCGCGGCTGTCGCCGGGCGAGGCGGTGACCGCGCCGCGGTGCTCCAGCGACGGCCCACCGGTGCAGGAGACCAGACCGACCGCCACGGCCAGGGCGGTCAACGTGCCGAGCGCACCGCGGGCCGAGCGGAGCGGGACCGGGGCCGCACGGGGCGTCCTCACCGGGTCCGCCCCCGCGCCCGTGCCGGGGCGAACCGCTGCACCAGCTCGAACAGGGCCTCCATCAGCAGCGCGAACACCGCGACCACCACCGCACCGGCCACCACCTGCGGGGTACTGGCCAGATTGAAGCCCGCGGTGATGATGCGGCCGAGGCCGCCGCCCCCCACCAAGGCGGCCAGCGTGGCGGTGGCGACGAGCTGCACGGCGGCGATCCGCACCCCGGTCAGCACCAGCGGCAGGGCGAGCGGCGCCTCCACCCGCCACACCAGCTGCATCCCGGTCATCCCCATGCCCCGCGCGGCCCGGACCACGTCCTGGTCCACCTCGCGCATCCCGACGTAGGCATTGGTCAGCAGCGGCGGCACGGCGAACAGCACCAGCGCGATGACCGTCGGCCACTCCCCGTGCCGCCCGATCGGGGTCAGCAGGAGCAGAACGAGGACCGCGAAGGTCGGCACCGCCCGGCCGATGTTGGCCAGGTTGACCGCAAGGGCGCCACCGCGGCCCAGATGGCCCAGCGTCAACGCGATCGGCAGGGCGATCAGGGCGCTGAGGACGAGGCAGGCGAAGGTGAGGGCGGCATGCTGGGCGAGCCGGTGCCAGACGCCGTTCTCGCCGGACCAGTTGGCGGCGGTGGTCAGCCAGGCCCAGACCGCGGCGAGGGTGCTCATGTCCGCCGTCCGGAGGCGGTGAGTGGCCGCCTCCCACGGGCCGCCCGCGGGCTGCGGCCGGCCCGCCGCCATGGTGTGAGGAGACGCTCCAGGCCGAGCAGCAGCAGGTCGAAGGCGACCGCGATGAGCACGCAGAGCACGGACGCGGTCAGCACCTGCGCCTTGAAGTAGGCGTTCATGCCCGCGTAGATGAGGTTGCCCAACCCGCCGTACCCGACGATCGCACCGACGGTGGTCAGGGCGACCGCGGAGACCGTGGCGATGCGCAGCCCGGCCATCGCGGCGGGCACCGCCAGCGGCAGTTCCACCGTCAGCAGTTGCCGCATCGGCCCGTACCCCATGCCCCGGGCGGCCTCCTTGACTCCGGCCGGGACGCCGTCCAGACCCGCCAGGATGTTCCGGACCAGCAGGGTGAGGGAGTAGAGGGCGAGGCCGACCACGACGAGGGTGGCGGAGAGTCCGTAGACCGGCAGCAGCAGCGAGAACATCGCCAGCGACGGGATCGTGTAGATCACGGTGGTCAGGCCGAGGACCGGCCCGACCGTCCAGCGCCGGCGGCGGGCCAGCAGCGCCAGCGGGAGGGCGATCACCAGCCCGAGTCCCACCGAGACCACGGTCAACTGCACATGCTGGCCGACCGCGTCGAGCAGGATCTGGCGGCGGGTGCTCAGGTAGTCGCCGCAGATCCAGTCGTTTCGGGCCAGGCAGTCGTCCGGCGGGGCGGTCACAGCAGAAGTCCACCGCGGGTGCGCCGGAGTGTCGCGCGGAGTGCGCCCGATCGGGCTGTCGCCAGCATCACATCGCGCTCCTCCCTCATCTATACACCTGGTGTGTACTTCGCCTGTACAGTCCCTGGAGTCCGTTCGGAAGGCGATCGGCGCGCCGGGCCACGACTCCGTCCGCGTCTGCTTCGCCATGCCCGGAAAGGGCGCGGACGCTCCCGGGCACCACCCGCCGGCGAAGGGCGCCGAGGAAGACGGCCGAGAACTCCACAGCAGCCAGCACCCCAGCGAACGACTCCAGGAAAGAGATCGCATGCCGAAGCAGATATCCGCGGCCCGCCGCTCGTCCATAGCCGGGCTGCTGACGGCCGCCTCCTTGGCCCTGACCCTCAGCGGCTGCGCCTCGTACGACGTCACCGCACCGGCCGATGCGCGGGCCGACGCTCCGGCGGCCGACGTCAATGCCAAGGACGCCAAGGCCGGGGACGCCGGCAGCGGCGATGCCGTCGACTGCCGCAAGGCCAAGTGCGTGGCGCTGACCTTCGACGCGGGCCCGAGCGAGAACACCAACCGGCTGCTGGACATCCTCAAGGAGAACAAGGCCCACGCCACGTTCTTCATGCTCGGCAAGAACCACATCGCCGAGCGCCCCGCCGAGGTGAAGCGGATCGACGCCGAGGGCCATGAGCTGGCCAACCACACCTGGTCCCACCAGATCCTCACGGAGATCAAGCCGGACGAGGCCAAGCGCGAGCTGTCCCAGGTCCAGGACGCGGTCCGCAAGATCACCGGCAAGACGCCCAAGCTGATGCGCCCGCCGCAGGGCCGGACCAACGAAGAGGTCTCCAAGATCAGCAAGGATCTCGGCCTGGCACAGGTCCTGTGGAGCGTGACCGCCAAGGACTACCAGACCACCGACTCGGACCTGATCACCAAGCGGGTGCTCGACCAGACCAAGCGCGACGGCATCATCCTGCTGCACGACATCTACAAGGGCACCGTGCCGGCCGTCCCGGGCATCCTCAAGGAGCTCAAGAAGCGCGGCTACACGGTCGTCACGGTGTCCCAGCTGCTCTCCCCGGCGAAGCCGGAACCGGGGATGGTCTACCGGCCGTGAGCCAGGGCCGTTGGAGCCGGCCGGGGACCCGTTGGGGCGGGACCCGCACGGCTCGGGAGAAGCGGCCGGGGCAGGAACGGCGTCCTCATGCGGGGGAGCGGCCGTACGACGAAGGGGGCGCCGGACCATGCCGGCGCCCCCTTCCGCATGCCATCGCCCTGGCGACGGTCACCTCACCCCTAGGGGCGCTCCGCCTCCACCCGCTTGTGGGACCGCTCGTCGGCGGGCGCCTGCCCCTTGGCCGCGCCCTTCCCCTGTCCCGGCGCCGGCTTCTGCGGCGCGTTCGGCTCAGTGTCCTGCGGGAAGGTCAGCTGCTGGCTCTGCCACTCCAGGGCCGGTACGACCTCCCGCCGCCAGGTCCCGAACTGGTGGCTGCCGCGGGGCAGGATGATCGAGTCGACCCGCATCGGCGGCTTCACCGCGTGGATGAACTTCATGGTGTCGCCGTAGTCCGACTCGCCCTGGCGGCTGCTGGCCACCAGCGCGGAGACCTGCGGCGTGGGCAGGTTCTGCAGCCGCCACAGCAGATCGTGCTCGCGCTGGCGCTGGGCACCCGTCGGACCGGGACCGAAGAGGCTGCCGGTGGTGAGGTCGTCCTTGATCGCGTAGTCGCCGGAGAGCGAGACCGCCGAGGTGTACGCCTGCGGGTTGCGCATCGCCAGTTGGAGCGAGCAGGTACCACCGGACGAGTACCCGAACGCGCCCCAGGCGCTGGGGTCATGGCCCACCCGGTAGGCCGACTTCATGGCGTCCGGCAGGTCCTTGGTGAAGAACGTCTCGGCCTGCGGACCACCCGGCACGTCCACGCACTCGGTGTCGCGCGGCGGCGCGATCGTCGGCCGCACCATCACGATCACGGTCGGCTGCATCTTGCCCTGCGCGATCAGCTGGCCCGCGGTCTGCGGGATCTGCAGGTGCTGCGCGAGGTTCATGATCCCGCCCGGGTAGCCGCTGATGACGACCATGACGGGGAACCGCTGCCGGTGGAACTGCTGCTGGAAGTACTGCGGCGGCAGGTAGACGAAGCCCGGGTTGATGGCCCGGGTGCGGCGGCCGATGATCCGTACGGACTCGACCTTGCCCACCTTGTCGACGGGGCCCTTCGGCAGTCCGGTCACCCGGTCGAGCCCCTGGGGGCCGGCGGGCTGGATCAGCCCACCCTTGATGTTGCCGACCGTGGCGTACTGCCCGTCCCCCTGGCTCACCGAGGCCGGGGCCTGCTCGTTGTTGCCCAGCAGCTCGTCCCAGTTGCCGTAGAACTCGAAGTTCGCGTTCACGGCGAGGGCGAGCGCGGACACGATCGACACCTGGGTGACCAGGATGGCCCCCAGTCTCCCCAGCACGTGGCGCCACCCGTTCCGCGACAGGCGGGGCCAAAGCCACACCGTCGCGGCAACACAGACCACCGCCAGCACGATCACCGCGATTTCGAGCGACTGACTGGTCAGCCCCATGCGCCCACATCTCCCGTCACCCTCGAAAGGGTTCTTGCCTTCTCACCGGCCGCCCCCCGAGGCACAACGGGCAGCCCAGGACAATGGTCACCGGAGAAGACGGGCGCATCCGCGAATCGGATACCTGCGCGACTTACTTCTTACCGAGCTCTTGCCTGTTCGTTTCCGCCACGTGACGTGCGCGAGCGGGGCCGGGAGATCCGTGACAACGACGGAACCACGGGCATGTTTCACGTGAAACGAAGCGCCGGTGAACACCTGGCGACAAAACGCCCTCTTCGGCACCGGGGGCGCCCCGGATCGGACCACCCCCCGCATCCTCGCCTGAACTCGCCGCGCAATCTGGCCAGTTGACCTCACCGACGACCGGGGCAGCGCCTCCCCGCCGACAGCCCGTCGATATCGCCGACAATTTCGCTATCCGTCACGTTGGGCACCTCATACGCCACTTCCGCACCACGTATGGGGCCAGGACCTGCCATACAAACGGTCAAGTCACCCCTTTCCAAACGACCAATCGGGCTATTCCGCAAAGGTCGCATGGGCTATTTCCGCCGCCCGGCACACGTTTTCCGGACCGGCGGCGCGCTGGCCGAAACCACCTCTCCGCTCAACACCCCCGTATGGCCCACCACGCGAGGCGCGGGTTCCCACGATCAGGCCGGTGCAGGCCGCTACTCTTACGTATCCGTCCTGGTCAGGGACATGTCCGCGCTTCACGGACATTCGCCGCACCCACCACGCACAAGAGAGGTCAGCCGATGGGCATTCGGAGTCTGCTGCGCAACGCTTTCGGTCGTTCCAAGGCGACCCGCGACGGATCCGGCGCGGCCCGGAACACCACCGACAAGCCGGAGTCGGCAACGATTCCGGAGGCCCGCGAGGAATCCACCCCCGCTCCGACCACCCCGACCACCACACCTCCCGAAGCCGAGGTCCCGGCCGCCCGTACGGCGCCCGGCGAGCCCTCCGAGCCGACGCACGCACCGACCCCGGTCACGGCCTCACTGCCCGCCCAGGGCGGCCCGGTTGAGCGCGCACCGGAACCCCCTGCGAAGGCGGAGCCGGCGCGGGAAGAGGCCCCCGTACGGGACGAGCCGGCGGCCGAGGCAGCGGCGACGACCGACACGAAGGACGAGCCGGTACCCGCCCCCGAGGCGACGGAGCCGGCCCGGCCCAAGGACGCCGACACCGAAGCCGACACTGCCCCGGACGCCGCCGCGGACGCCAAGGCGGGCCCGGTGACGGTCGCGGACCAGGGCGCACCGACGCACGAGGACACGCACAAGGAAGCCGCCGCGCCCCAGAGCTCCGAGGAGCCCGCGGCCAAGGACGAGCGCGAGCCGGCGGCCGACGCCCTCGCGGCCACCACCCCGGCTACTCCCGACAGCGCCGCCGACCTGGTCAGCCGGGCGTTCGACAAGCCGGCAACCGCCGCCGCACCGGCCACGGTGGCGGACGCCCCCGCACCGAAGCCCGACGCGCGGGCGGAGACGGCCGAGAAGACCGAGACGGCAGGGTCGTCAGAGAAGGCGGAAGAGGCGGCGGAGGCAGCCGCAGCGGCGGACCAGCCGGCCGACGCGGAAGAAAAGCACGAAGAGAACCACGAAGCGAAGGAAGAAACGGCGGCGGCCCCGGAGGAGCCCGAGGAAGAAGCGACACCCGAGGTCGCGGAAGCCCCGGCGGAGGCATCGAAGGAAACCCCGGACGAGGCCCCGAAGGCGGACGCGGAGGAAACCCCGGAAGCGGCCACGACCGACGCCGACGAGCCGGCCCCCGCGCCCGACGCCGACCACCCCGCCGCGGCGGTCGCCCCCGCCCTCCTTCCCCTCTACGACGCCGCACGCGCCACGCTGGAGAAGCACCACCTCACCACCCATCGCGCCACCGTCTACCTGGTTCTCGACCGCTCCGGCTCGATGCGCAACTACTACAAGGACGGCACCGTCCAGCACCTCGCCGAGCAGGCCCTCGGCCTCTCCGCGCACCTGGACGAGAAGGCCACCGTCCCGGTCGTCTTCTTCTCCACCGACGTGGACGGCATCGCCGACCTGGACCTCACCACCTACGAGGACCGTATCGAGGAACTGCACTCCGGCCTCGGCCACATGGGGCGGACCAACTACCACTGGGCCATCGAGGCCGTCGTCGACCACTACAAGAAGTCGGGCTCCCCCCACCCCGCCTTCGTCATCTTCCAGACCGACGGTGCGCCGACGTCCAAGCCCGCCGCCGAGCGGGCCCTGTGCGAGGCGGCCGGACTCCCCATCTTCTGGCAGTTCATCGGTTTCGGTGACCCGGACGCCAAGGGCTTCGACTTCCTCCGGAAGCTCGACGACCTGACCGTCCCGGAGAAGCGCGCCGTCGACAACGCCGGCTTCTTCCACGCCGGCCGCGACCCCCGCAGCCTCTCCCACGACGCGCTCTACCAGCAGCTGATGGTCGAGTTCCCCGAGTGGCTCACCGAGGCCCGCGCCGCCAAGGTCCTCAAGGACAGCTGACCCACCGCACCCCGACCCCACAGGCCGTGGGCGGACCCCCACCGGTACGGGCACGGCCAGTTACGTGTAGCCCTCCCACACCCATAACGGGTCGGCCCCCCCCCCCACGGG